>CANHGT010000031.1 GCA_947460385.1 Alphaproteobacteria bacterium | reverse complement strand
GGAGTGCAGTATTTAAAAGTAATGCCCGAAGCCATCAATTTACTCACCAAACAAGCTTTTCATGATATTAACTATTACATGAGAAATGCCCATCTTAAAAAAGTTGCCCATATTTTAGACGACACTGAAAGTTCAAATAACGATAAAATAGTAGCAGGTAAACTTTTAAAAAATGCCGATATTTCAGCCGATGGTATTCTTCCAATGTGTCAAGACACAGGAACCGCAATAGTTCTAGGCTTTAAAGGGCAGTACGTACTAACTAATTTTCATGATGAAGAAGAAGTAGCGAAAGCAATAGCAAGTACTTATGAAACAAACAATTTAAGATATTCCCAGTTAATACCAAAATCTATGTACGAAGAAGAAATTACCCAAAACAATCTTCCCGCCCAAATAGACCTTATGGCTAGCAGTGGTGGTGATTATAATTTTCTTTTTGTGGCAAAAGGTGGTGGTTCGGCAAATAAAACTTTTTACTATCCAAAAACAGCAGCATTGCTTAAAAAAGGCAAATTGTTAGATTTTTTAATAGAACAAGTTAAAAGTATTGGAACAGCAGCTTGCCCACCGTATCATTTAGCTATTGTAATTGGTGGAACATCTGCTGAATTTAATTTGAAAATGGTCAAACTTGCCAGTTGTGGTTATTTAGACACAATGCAAACAAGCCCTAATAAAGATGGTAGCCCATACCGTGATTTAACATTAGAAGCTGAACTACTAGAAGCAACCCAAAAAATTAATATTGGGGCTCAATTCGGTGGTAAATATTTTTGCTTAGATGTAAAAGTAATTAGATGCTCAAGACATGGGGCATCATTGCCTATTGGTGTTGGGGTTTCTTGTTCGGCCGACCGTCAAGTTCTTGGTAAAATAACCAAAGACGGAATTTTTTTAGAACAACTAGAAAAAGCACCAGGGCAATTTTTGTACAAGGGGAATAATCAACCTAAGGAAGTTCCTATAAATCTTAATAGACCAATGGCTGAAATATTAAAAGAAATATCACAATATCCAGTAATGACCGCACTTAGTTTAACGGGTAAAATTGTGGTAGCCCGTGATATGGCACATTCTTTATTAAAAGAAGAGTTTGACAAAACAGGCAAGTTTCCCCAATATATTATGGATCACCCCGTGTATTACGCAGGACCAGCTAAAACACCAAATGGTTATGTGGTAGGATCACTAGGTCCAACAACCTCAGGCAGAATGGACGATTATATGCTAGACTTCCAAAAAGAAGGGGCATCTTTAATTAGCATAGGTAAAGGTAATAGAGCTTCTGTAGTTAAAGATTCTTGCCAAAAATATGGTGGTTTTTATTTAGGCAGTATAGGGGGCGTTGGAGCTTTAATATCTAAAGAAAATATTACAAATATAGAGTGTTTAGCATTTAAAGAGTGGGGCATGGAAGCCATATATTTAATAGATGTGAAAGATATGCCTGTATTTATTTTGGTAGATGATAAAGGTAACGATTTTTTTGATAAGTTCAATAAAAAATAAGTGATATATCTAAAAAAATAATAATAAATAAGATGTCTATTTCGGTGAAAGTAGTAGGCATTTTTATTTATTATTCATTGAATTTATTGCATAATAGTGTTATTATTATTCTAATTTTTAAGAATATTAATTCTTGATTATTTTAATATTATGATCATAAGGAAATATATGATACACCCTATAATCTTATGCGGAGGTTTTGGTACTAGATTATGGCCATTATCAAAGAAAACTTATCCCAAACAATTTATTAAGGTATTAGGCAATGAACTAAGTTTATTACAACTTACTGTTAGTAGATTTTTAGGAGAAGAACATTTTTCTGCTCCTATTTTTGTTACCAATGTAAAATATGAAAATATTATTAAAGAGCAGTTAGCTGATATAGGGTTAATTGATTATATAATAATTGTTGAACCTGAGTCTAAAAACACAGCACCTGCAATAGCAATAGCTGCCAATTATATTTTAGAGTATTTTCCTAATGATTTAATTTTGGTAGTTCCTTCAGATTCAGTCATAGAGGATTTTTCAATATTTTTAACTGCCATGAAGGATTCGGCTATTTATTTAACACAAAATAATCATTTTATTCTTTTTGGGATAGAACCTACATACCCAGAGGTAGGATTTGGATACATAAAATCTTCAAATAATAACAAAAATAATATTAGTAAAATAGAATTATTTGCAGAAAAGCCTAATGAGGAAACAGCTATATCTTATCTTAATAAAGGTTATTTATGGAATGCTGGAATGTTTATGTTTAGACCTCAATTATACTTAGATGAATTAGCAGTATTTGAACCATTAATTTATACATCATGCAACAATGCTTATATTAATGCAGTGGTTTCAGGTAACTATTTATTTGTTAATAAAGAATATTTTGCACTATCACCATCGTTATCTATAGATTACGCTGTTATGGAAAGAACATCGTGTTCTAGTGTTATTAACATCAAAAATTCAAATTGGAATGATGTGGGATCTTGGAAATCTATATATAATTTATCAAAAAAAGATGAAAATGGTAATGTTTTTATTGGAAATGTTACAGCTATAAATTGTAATAATTGTTATGTTTATTCTACACAAACTACAATAGCTATTTCAGATATTAACAATCAAATTATTATTAATACCGAAGATATTTTTATTAATATGCCTTTAGATAAAAGTTATAATATTCACTTGTTATATAGTTTAACTAAAAGTCAAGAAACTTAGATATGATATAAAAAATGCAATTAATTCAAACTTTATTTAGATTTTTTGGTATCAAACAAAAGAAAACAATTGTATTTCTTACTCATGAATACCCACCAATTGTTCAAGGAGGTATTTGTGTTCTTGTACATTCTTTAGCAACTAAAATGGCTCAATTAGGTCATCAAGTACATGTTATTATTATAGTTTCCCATGAAAAACCTAGTATTACTTTAGAAGAAAATGTATGGGTTCATAGAATAAATATTAAATTGTATGACTATGATTTTTTAAGAAAAGTTACAAATGAAAATTTTATTATGAAAAAAAATATGTCCTTATACAGCTTAAGAAGAGCTTATAGTATTTATGATGAACTACTTTCTATATATAAAAAACATTCCGTTGATATTGTACACAGTTTTCTGTGGGGCAATTTAAATTTCTATGTAATAGACGATAAAAAGTTTAAAAGCGTTATGACTTTAGTAACTCCTGCAATTTATTTTCCTAATACTGGACAAATTGAGTTACAATTAGAAAAATTTATTATTGAAAATACAAAATATATTAATACTGATAGTAATTTCATATATGATTTTTGTAAGCAATATTACCCTAATATACATTCTAAATATTATCTTTGTTATTTAGGTTTGGCTGATCGTTCCAAGGATAATATTCCTGCGTTATATAAAGATCCTGACATTATAGAAATTTTATTTATTGGAAGACTAGAAGTTCGTAAGGGCATAGATACTCTTTTCTCTTGTATTCCTGATATTTGTAAAGACTTTCCTAATGTGAAATTCATATTTGTAGGCAACAATACTATTAATATGCCAAAACAGAATAAAACATATAAAGATATGTTTATTGAAAAACATAATAATTTAGTAGAAAGTAAACAAGTTGTTTTTGAAGGCATAGTTCCAGATACTGCTCCTTATTATGCTAGTTGTGATATATTTGTAGCTCCGTCTTTATTTGAATCCTTTGGTATGATTTATGTTGAAGCTATGGTATTTTCTAAGCCTGTTATAGGTTGTAATGTAGCAGCAATACCTGAGGTAGTAGAAAATAATGTTGTTGGATTACTTGCTAAGCCTAAGGATGTAGAGAGTTTGAAGCAATGTTTAATAACATTAATTACAAATAAAGAACTGCGTGATAAATTTGGTAAAGCAGGTAGAAAACGTTATGAGGAATTATTTCATGTTGATAAAATGGTAAATAATTATTTAAAATATTACGATACCATTATAAATGAACTCTAAAACCATTAATTATTAAGGATTATATAATATGAAAAAAACAGCAATTATAACAGGTATTACAGGTCAAGATGGTGGTTATTTAGCTAAATTATTATTAAATAAAGGATATAATGTTTATGGAGGATATAGAAGAGCTTCTGAAGGAAATTTTAGTAAATTAAAAGCACATGGTATTTATGAAAGTCTGGAGCTTATTGAGTTCGAGCTTTTAGAATTTACAAATATTTGTAGAGTTATACAAAAATATAAGCCAGATGAATTTTATAATTTAGCAGCACAAAGTTTTGTTGGTACTTCTTTTGAACAACCTATTTATACAACACAAGTTGTGGCACTTGGTGTTTCATATATTCTTGAGGCTATTCGCCAATTTTCTCCTCATACTAAATTTTATCAAGCTTCCACATCTGAAATGTTTGGTCTTGTTCAGCAAGTTCCTCAATCAGAAAAAACTCCATTTTATCCAAGAAGTCCATACAGTGTGGCAAAGTTATACTCTCATTGGTTAACAGTTAATTATAGAGAATCTTATAATCTACATGCTAATTCTGGTATTTTATTTAATCATGAAAGCCCAATGAGGGGTAAAGAATTTGTTACCAGAAAAATAACTGATCACTTGGCTCAGATATCTTGTGGAATAACTGAATTACCATTAGAATTGGGCAATATGCACAGCAAAAGAGATTGGGGTTTTGCTGGTGATTATGTAGAGGCTATGTGGCTTATGCTACAACAAGATAAGGCAGATGATTATGTTATTGCTACAGGTGAAACATATACGGTTAAAGATTTTGTTAATTTAGCGGCTACATTCTCGGGTTTTGAACTAAAATGGGAAGGTGAAAATGAGCATGAAAAAGCCACAGATACAAAAACGGGTAAGCTTATTGTGAAAGTTAATCCAAAATTTTATCGTCCTGCTGAAGTTGATTTACTTATAGGTGATCCCACTAAGGCAGAAAAAGTATTAAACTGGAAAAGAAATCTTGACTTTACATCTCTTGTGCAATTAATGGTAGAAGAAGATATGAAACAATATAAATTTAATAAACAGAGGTAATAATGATTATATTTGTATTTATAGTATTAATAATTTTAATATGTGTTCTAGTTCTAAGGATAAATAAGATAATAAAAAAACATAAGTATTTAAAAAATCAATATTTGAATTTGTATGAGGATAAAAAAAATTTAGCTCTGTTATTAGATGACAGTAAAAAAACTCATGAAACATTAATAAGTAAAAATATTTCACAAAATATTCCTAGCAATGTAGATGAAATTACAAAAATATTTTCTTTTAAAGGTCCAGCTTTAGGAGATACAATAATCTGTAATAAAAGTGTAGTTAAAAAAGATAATATTTTAGAGATAGATGGTATAAAATTTTCCTCTTGGACAGCTTGGGGATTATCAGAGATATTTGGAAGAAAAGATTATGAATTTGGTGGTTTAAAAGATTGTATTTTTATTGATGTAGGTGCTAACACAGCAGATAGTACTTTATATGTAGCAAGTCTTAATTGTATTGCTTATGTTTATGCTTATGAGCCTTTTAAAGCAACTTATGAAGTAGCTAAGAAAAATATTTCTCTGAATCCAGAATTAGAAAGCAAAATACATTTATTAAATTATGGATGGTCTAATGAAACTTCATTATTGGAAGCAATAGTAATATGGAATTCAGGAGCTACTAATAGTATTAATAACCATTTTATAGATATTTATAGTAGTTCTAATAAGATTGATATTGGTACAAAAACAAAAGAAATGTTAGAAATAAAAGAATCAAAAACAGAGTTATTGTCTATTATTAAAAAACATACTAATCAACCAATTATTTTAAAAATGGATATTGAAGGTTCAGAGTATGATTGTTTAGAGAATATAGCAGATGTTTTGTCCTATGTAGATATATTAATAATAGAATGGCATTTTCAAGGATACAAAAGTATAACAGAACAATTAGAAAAATACAATTTTGTATGGTTTAATGAATGTTTAGCTCCAGAGGTTGGTTTAATAAGGGCATATAATAGAAATAAAAAAAATATGAATAGAAATTAATGATGATATTTAATAAATTAAAAAACAAATTATTTAGAAAGAAAATAAAACAGTAGTTTTCTTTTGTCTTGATTATCACGTAGTTAATGGTATTTCTACATTAATCAAAACAATGGCAATTAGATTACACAAACAAGGCATTAAAGTGCATATTATTACTAGAGATTCAACACTTAATAAAACATTAATTATTTAAGAGCATGGTATAATAGTTCATAAAACTCCTATTATTATTCAAGATATAAATTTTTTATATATGATGATGTATCCTAATGAAGAGATTATTATATTTGGAGATAAATTTAGCAAATGTAAAGATTGTTGGGAGAGTGAATTTGTAGATACTTGGAAATTTTATATTTTAGCACTCAATGATGTTGGTAGAAAAACAGAGATGGAAAGTTTACTATCTAAATTTATACAAATATATGGTATTAATAATGTTCATAGTTATCTACCTTTTGCTAAATTAGCTTTAACTTATAGTTTTTCAAGTGATCTTATTAAGAAATTTGCCTATATTATGGAGGTAATAAATAAAAATAGCTATAAAGAACAAATTCACAAAATATTAATTAATAAAACTATAGCAGTAGTTGGCAATTCTATATCTAACTTAGAGAATAAAAATGGTAAAGAAATTGATTCTCATGATATAGTGATTCGTTTTAACAATTACCACATAGAAGGATTTCAAGACTATGTCGGTACAAAAACTAATATATGGGCATATAATGGTAGTGATATAAACCAGTATGATTGTATATTTATTTCTTCTAATGTTATGTTTAAAATGATAGATCAAAATATAGAAAATATATATAATTTGTTACAAATAGTGCCCAATAAAATAGTTTTTTATCCAGTTTCTTACTTGAATGAACTGTTAAGACACATTAATCATTGGACTACAACAGGTACATATCTACTATATAGCCTAATAAAAGAAGGATTTATTCCAAATAGATATGGTTTTCAAGACCCTAACAAAGAATAGGTAGCTAATTATTTTCTACCACAAACAGGCAAAAGTAGTTCTTGGCATCACATGGGAAAAGAATATAATTTTATAAGCAAAATTATAGAAAATTATAATCATAATACATAGCTCTTCTGCAGAAGAAATAATAGGGTGATTTAACTACAATTGATTATAGATAAAACATATTGTTTGTTATATAGTTTTCTTTTTATACAGTTTTATAGCTAACTTTCTATAATTTAAGAACGTTGTCTTTGCTTCCAATCTTTTATATTGCTAAGGTTATTAGTGTAATAATAGTATAAAGCCAGAATAGTTTAGCTACAGTAAATTATTAAGTAATCACTTGATAAAAATATCATAATGCTTTATAAATAATGAATAAGATTATTTATCTTTTATAAAGTAGTGAATTATGTTTTATTTGTATACCTTGTTGCTTCCAATATTGTTTATTTTACTAAGCTTTTATTGTGGTTTATAGTATCAAATTAAAATAATTTAGCTATAATCTAATTCAAAAAATAGAGGGAAGCAATGAAAAAAGTATTTAAAAAATTATATGTGTGGGTGCTAATAGGTATCTTAATAGGTTGTATTATTGGTTTTGTGGCACCTGAGTTTGGAGCCAAATTGAAACCATTATCTGATGCCTTTATTGGCTTAATAAAAATGTTAATTAGCCCAATTATTTTTTGTACGGTAGTACTAGGAATAGCAGGAGCAACCGATTTAAGACAACTAGGTAGAGTTGGTGGTAAGGCATTTTTATATTTTGAAATTTTAACAACTTTCGCCCTAGCCTTAGGTTTAATTGTGGCTAATGTTATCAAGCCGGGTGCAGGCATGAATATAGACCCAAGTTCTTTAGATGCCCAAACCGTAGCCGTATACTTTAAAGAAGCTAGTAAAATGAGTGTAGTAGACCATTTTTTACACATAATACCTAAAACTTTTATAGATGCCTTTACAGGTGGAGGCGATCTACTACAAGTTCTTTTAATTGCCGTATTATTTGGTGTGGCTACCGCTAAAGTTGGTACTGTGGCTCGCCCAATTGTTGATATTGTTGAAAAATTTTCAAAAATTCTATTTTCTATGATGTCTATGTTAATGTATCTTGCACCAATAGGGGCAGGGGCAGCTATGGCATTTACAGTAGGTAAATTTGGTTGGGTTGCCTTAAAACAACAATTATTTTTTGTGCTATTATTTTATAGTACTTGTATCTTTTTTGTTGTAGTAATCTTGGGTTCAGTAGCTTATTTTTATGGGAAGTTTAATATCTTAAAATTCCTAAGGTATATTAAAGAAGAACTACTAACAGTGCTTGGTACATCATCAAGTGAAACCGCCCTTGTGCCAATAATGAACAAGTTAGAAAAATTAGGTTGCCCAAAAAGCATAGTGGGAATTGTAGTTCCATCGGGATACTCATTTAACTTAGATGGTACCGCAATTTATATGACATTAGCAGGTTTATTTATCGCCCAAGCTTTAAATATAGATTTAACAATGGGGCAACAATTAATGATGTTACTTGTGGCAATGCTTACATCAAAAGGTGCAAGTGGGGTTACAGGTTCAGGTTTTATTATTTTAGCAGCTACCTTGGCAGTTATTCCAGCTATTCCAACCGCAGGTCTTTATATTGTGCTTGGTGTTGATAGATTTATGTCGGAATCAAGAGCGTTAACCAACATAATAGGTAATGCAGTGGCTACAATAGTTGTTAGTAAGTCTGAACAGCAATTAGATACAGAAGCACTACACAAAGAATTAAATAATTCATAAATAAAAAGGTAATGGAATGTTTACATCTGCAATGTTTTTGTTAATTTTAGGAATAAGTGTTTTTATAGTTGGTTTCGTACTAGGTAAAAGCACTGCTAATAATAAGGAATACATTGCAGGTTTAAATACTAAATTGTCGGAATTAGAAGCAAAAAATCATGACTTGCAAAATCAGAATCAACGGCTAGATATTGCAAGGCATGTTCTTGAAGAACGTGCGGAAAATCTTAATGATATTAAATCTAAACTGTATAATGATTTTAACATCATGTCTCGTGAACTTGTAGATAAACACGCTAGTAATTTAACCACCCAAAGCAATGAGAAGTTATCTTTTATGTTAGCTCCTTTAAATGCACAGCTTGGAGACTTTCGTAAAAAAGTGGAAGAAGTTTACGATTTAGAGGCAAAAGAACGTTTTTCATTACGCAAAGAGATAGATAAAATGATAGGTTCGTACGAGAAACTACATTCAACATCAGAAAATTTAATTACAGCATTCAGGGGCGACAATAAAACCCAAGGTAATTGGGGGGAAGTTCAACTAGAGAAAATTCTAAATGAGGCAGGTTTAAGACAGGGAAGCGATTACAAAAGCCAAGATTCTTTTAAAAATGAAGAAGGTGGCAGGGGGCAACCCGATGTTGTGGTTTATTTGCCCGATAATAAGCATATAATAATTGATTCAAAAGTAAACCTAGTAGCTTATGAAAGATACTGTAATGCTTTAATAGTTGAGGAAAAAGATGCTCATTTGAAAGACTTTATACTTTCGGTTAATAAGCAAATAGATGGGCTTAGTAGTAAAAAATATGGCAGTGAATATGCAGGGGTTAATACGCCCGACTTTGTAATTATGTTTATGCCAATTGAAGCAGCATATATTTTGGCAGTATCAAGTAGCCCAGAAATTGTTAGTACTGCTTGGAATAAGAAGGTTGTGTTGGTGAATCCATCTACGTTATTTTCTACATTAAGAACAATAGCCCATGTTAGGGCTTTAGAAAAACAAACCAAAAATGTGTTGCAAATAACTGAAGAATCAAGGAAGATGCACGATAAATTTGTAGGCTTTGTAAAAGATATGGAAAATGTAGGTAAGCATTTAGATAATTCAAAAGCATCATGGGAACAAGCATTAAACAAACTAAGTACAGGGAAGGGCAATTTAATAAGAAGAGCCGACAAATTAATGAATTTAGGCGGTTTGCATAGTGATAAATCTTTGCAAGGATACTTGGGTGAAGACCAAGATAACGACCAAGACAACGATTCAGATTCTAATATTAACGAAATAATTAATAAATAAACCAAAATAAATATATTCAAATGGAAGAAATAAATAAATCACATAATCCACAAATTAGTTTATCGTTAGATATAGGAACAAAATTTATTGGCTGGTCTTTAACCGTTACTAATAATAGTAATAATTTAGCACAATCTCTTATTCCAGTTCAACATATTGCAGGGGTATATAAACCAAATATTGCATTAGATAAAAATGGCAACCATCAAAATCAAAATAGGGTTAAAGCCTTAGCCCAGCGTAATTTACTTAATAAAAAGAAGAAACGCTGTATCACTCTTATAAATTTTTTACAAAGTAAAGGTTATAAGGGCGGTGTTAGTGTAGAAAAATCTCATAATACTCTTAAGGCCATAGAAACTGTTTGTAGCACAGTGGCATCAAAGGAAGAATTATTTACCTACTTTTTATCTATAGCCAAACATAGGGGGTTTAAAAGTAACGCCGAAAATTATGAAGCCCTTGTAGAACAATTTAAAAAACAATTAATAGAGAGCTATGGGGAAAATTTTACAGAACACTTTAGCGAGAAAGAAAAAAAGCACTATGATAAATTAAAAGACGCTAAAAAAGAAGATTCCAACTTACAAAAAAAGGGTAATAATTTAACACCTAAATTACAAAGTGAAAATCTAACCATTTCACAGTTTTTAGCACAAACAAAATTGCAAAATATTAATAAAGTGGTGAGTGAAAGAACTTTAGTACAATTTAGTGGTAAAAAAGATGAAGCTAGATTATATTTAACAGATTATACCCCTTTGCGGGAACATTACATAAATGAATTTAAAAAAGTACAAGAGATTCAAAGTACTTATCACCCCAATTTAAACAATGAAGATTGGCAAGAAATTTACAATATAATTTTTACCCAAGAACCTTTGCAAGAAAGAAATAAAAAAGATTGGAAAGATAGCGAGGTAAACTATAAATTCATAGATAACAACTTAATACAAATAGATAAAAGGGGCAAAGTATTATTACCTTATTATGGTAAAATATTGTTTCAAAATGAAAATGGCGAACCAAATCCTTACGATGGCACCCCACAAGCCAAAGAAAAACGGGAACATCTATTAAAAATACAAGAAAATTTAGGTACAAATAAGAACTTAATAAATGAACTAAAGTACGGCAAATGTTTATCGCCAGAGGCACATACCCTTGTTAATTCATTAATTAAGTTGGTGGGTGAGTTAATAACTGCAATTAGATGCGGTTACTTTGCCAAGCAATATAACTTAGAAGCAATTCCTAATTTCAGCTTATTTAAAGATATTTTTGTTGAAAATGCTAGCGATGAAAATAATGAAGATAGGAAATTTGCTATTTTTATGAAAAACATGCAGAATAAAAAATTAAATCTGTTGGCAAAAGAGTTAAATGCAAAATATGGTGGTTCTAAGAAGTTTACCAAAGACAGCCAAACAAGGTTAAGATTATTCATAGAACAGCTAGATGAAAAAGATAATAATTTTGCGGTTTGCCCATATACGGGCGACAATTTTAGCTTAAGTGATGTTTTTAATAATGTAGTAGAAGTAGATCATATATTAACAAGTAAACTAGGTAATAAATTTGAAAATTTAGCCTTAGTAAAACAGAATGCTAACCGTAATAAAGGCAATAATACCGCCTGTGATTATTTAGGTAAAGAAAAGTTAGAAAATTTAAAAGAATTACATGAAAGATTATATAAAAAGAGTAGCGCTAAGTTTCAAATAATACGAACTATTAAAAATAAAGATATAGCCAGCATAAAAGATGCAAAAAGTATAAAACATAATAAAAAATTAAAAAAACTATTTTCAGATACTTCTTTACAGGCATTATGGAATGTTATTAAATTATCTTCCGAATATTTTAAAGGTTTAAGTGAAAACACTTATGTTAATGAGCAGTTAAATAAAGAATCTATACAAAGTATCACAGGAAGAAATAATGCCATTAATAGAAAACTAATAGGCTTAGATAAAAACAGGGAAAATTTAACCAACCATGCCCAAGATGCAATACTTGTTTACTATGGTTGTATTAATAAAATCTTTAACAATGAAAAGAAAGATCGCTTAGGTAATTATGAACTAAAGTATAATCATAATGGCAAAGAATTTGCACCAATAGAGTTAGAGCACGGTGCAGATAATAGCGAGGGTAAAAAATTTGAAACTGCAGGATTTTTTAATTTAGATGACTTTGATTCAGAAATAAAAAAAATAGAATATTCATTAAAAAAAGCAATGGTAACCCAAGCTTACGACCATAGAACAACAGGGGCATTAACAGCCGATCAAGCTACAAAAGCTACAAAAGCAACAGATAATATTAAAAAAGTTATTAGAAAACACGATGGTAAAGAGTTAATTCATAGAAGGAAGATAGAAGGCTATAGCTATGTTAATGTATGGTGTAGTGATGATGATAAAAATAAGAAATACAAGGGTGCTTATATTACCTACATTAATAATAAAAAAATAGAAGAGCTTAAAACAAGAGTATTAAATAGTGAAGAAACCAAGCAATTAATTAAGTTGCTAGGTCAACCCGAACTTACCGCAAAATTAATAACCAAGTTATATACCAAAGATACCTTAATATTAGAAAAAACAGGAACTAAGGGTGAAATAGAATCAGGTGTTTATCAAATACATATCTTGTCAGCTACAGATAACAAAATATATTTAAAAAAAATTAATGAAAATAAAAAAGAAAAAAATATTTCAATTAATGTTTTATTTAACAACTATAAAGTATTAAAAAGAAAGAGTAAGTTTATAACATTATAATTAAGTTTGCAAAGTTGACAAAATTAGTTTTTTTTGATAAATTGTTAGAGGATAGTTCCAAAAGGAGATGTGCTACAGGTAAATTTTGATGGTCTAGGTAAGTGTCTATGTTAGAGGATAGTTCCAAAAGGAGATGTGCTACAGGTTAAAGCCTTTAATCAATCTAAGTTTACAGGTTAGAGGATAGTTCCAAAAGGAGATGTGCTACAGGTTGATAATTTTGTTTATTTGTCATAATTTAGTTAGAGGATAGTTCCAAAAGGAGATGTGCTACAGGTACGCCTCGTTGAAATGAACTGCCCGCCATGTTAGAGGATAGTTCCAAAAGGAGATGTGCTACAGGAATACTATGTTAAATCCACTAGTAACTAAGTTAGAGGATAGTTCCAAAAGGAGATGT
>CANHGT010000030.1 GCA_947460385.1 Alphaproteobacteria bacterium | reverse complement strand
AAAAGGGCGTTCATATTATTAGCTTTTAAGAATTGATGATAGTAAATAGGTGAGCTTTCTGTTGTGGCAAATATTTGCTTATTGTTATTTAAAGCAATCATGAATTGTGAAAAATCTGCATCATTATGGATAGTTGCCACTGATTTTAGATACAGCATTACATCTGTAGTTTGACAGTCAACCTGTTGTTTATTTAAAAATAAGTGGAGTTGTTCGTTAGAATCTACTACTAAAATTGCAAAAAACATAGGATTAAAATTAATATCAGCACCACGGGCATTTAATATCCAAGCTATTGAATCTAGGCTAGTAATAATACAATAGTCTATTTTTTTCTCTTTAAGTTGATGGGATACAATTTGTGTTTTATGAATTGTACTTTGGTCTTGATGTTCTTCTTTTTGTATATAAATTTTATGATACACTACCGCAGGCTGGTTATGCCACAGCTCATCAACTAAATGATGGTTTATGTAAGTAAGATTCATATTAGTTTTAGTACAAAGATTATAATATACTTTAGCTTCTTTATTACTAGTACAACGGGTATTGATGGCAATTTTTGCATCAGTTGTTAAGTTTTTTGTAATCCATAGGGTAATTTCTGCTAAGGTGTAGGGCTTAATTTCAAAAAGTTCGGTGTTTACCTCCATCTTTGCTTGAAGTGTGTATCTGCCATCTACAAATATTACATTGTTTTCTTTACCCAGAATACACAAGGCAAGGGAACCCGTGAAATTAGTTATGAATGATAATCTTTTTAAATGATCGGGGGTGTACTCATTAATATATTCATCGGTTGTAGAGAAAATAAAAGCATCTATATTGTACTTATTTAATAAATTTTTAATATTGGTTTTTATTGTGCTTGTATCTTGCATAATGTATCTCCTTAATATATAATAGCTTGATAGTTGATTCTGTAAGCTATATTGCACAACATAGCAGGGTATCTTATATCAATAATAATATTTTACAACGGATTTGCAAAGTGATTATATTAAAAAAATTATTTATAGTGTGTTTAGGGATTTTATGTTTGGGTTGTGCTACTGTTACGCCCAATAAAAAGAGTAGTACTAAATATCCTAAAAGTTATCCGTCTATTAAGCAAAATACTGATTCATCTATTGCTACAGATAAAGTAGATAATTAATAAAAAGAATAACCTAAGCCTATTAAGAAAATATTTTTCTTTTTAACAGACAGTAAGTCTTTGGTATTATGGTTCGTTACATTTCTTTGATGAGTTGTTCTTATGTCCCAATTGCTATCTAAAAATAAATTAAAGTTGTTAGAAAAATAGTAAGACATACCAATAGAAATTTGATTATTAGATAAATAAGCAGATTTACCCGAGTGTCTTAGGTATCCATAACCAATTTGCGGAATAAACCCTAAATGATTATCTCCATAGTCGTACATAATAATATAATTTACGCCAAATGAATCATTGTTGATATCCCAACGACTCACTCCCCAGTCTAGCGAGAGTGCTGTGTATATACCAGAAAAATCAAATTTTGCCCCTGTATTAAAGATTTGAGATTTGTAGTTATTCAATACTTGTTCACTTGCAGTGTTATTACTTTGTTTTAAAGATGAAAACAAATAACCAATGCCAACATTAAGTGGACCAAAGGCAATCACTGCATTAGCTCCTGCACCAAATACTCTTTCTATATCTAAAGTGCTATTAAATTTTAGTTTGTTAGACTTGCCAGATATCTGGGTGGCAATTTTTAAATTTTTGAAAATATGGGAATAATATAATGTATTATCGGGATTTCTAGTGCCAAGCACAGCCCCTAAATATTCTGCATCTAAAATTGTTTTATTGTATATATAGCCGTTATCTAGCCAACCTGCACTGTATCCATTATAATATATAGATGGTGTACGACCAAAAAATAAGTTGCCAAAACTGTTATGTTCAAAGCCAATATAAAATTCACCTAATTGTTCATATTTATTAAGTGATGTGTCTAAAGAATTATATGTAGCTTCCACCAAAAGTTTGGCTGTGAAATCATAAGACATATTGTTTAATAGTAGTAATTCGGTATGAATATAATTAAATTGTGATGGTACGTTGGTAAAATTATTAAAATTTTCTGCAATTCTCACCTCACCTCCTAAATCTATTATGTAGGGGTTATTGTCTAAGATAGATTGTGCATTTAACATAACAATAGATAATAAAAATAGCAAATTAGCTATTAATATTTTAATCATACAAAGTTTGTTCATTGAAATTTACAATAAAGTCTTTTGAAATTATATTAAGTTCATAATTATCACTTAAAAATATATGAGTGTTTATATTGTCTACTGAAATTATAATTGTTTGTTGATTTTCATAATCTTCTATTTTATATAAGCTAGGATATTTATGGGATCCTAAGGTGGTAAATTCTTGCATATCTATTTTTATTACAGGTTGATTTTTGTCATTAAAAAATACTATTCTTTGCGGTGTATTTTCTTTTTTATCGAATAGTATAGTTAGATATTTATAATAGTTGTTATTTTCTACATTTAACTGTCCTTTAAAAAAATCATTTTCCTCGTTGGTTTTAATGATTTTTAAGTCGTAGAATAAATATATGAAATTTAAGTAATCTATCCAAATAGGATTAATATTATCAAATTTAAAAGGAATATAATTATTTTTTTGGTATTGATTATTTTCTAAAGATTTTGCAGTTACTTGGTCTTGATTTTTAAAGGAGTAGAAAAATTTATTAATAATTGGTGATTTTTCTAGTTTTTCTGAATTAGGCAAACTTTTAATTAAGGTAATAATATTATCATCTTTCCATTCTTGATATAATGAAAAACCCATATGCACCATAGATATTTGGATATCTTTAAAATCTTGCTCTACATTAAGTTTGCTATCTTGAGATTCTAATTGTTCTTTGTTTTGAAACTCTAAAGGATTATCTAGGTATTGCGATGGAGTTACAGCGGAAATACTAGTTACAATTTTTAAATTAATATCTGCATAGAAAGAATTTATTGAAGTAAACTCTGTGTAGTATTTATTGAAAGAAGTGAGAGGCACGTTTGATTCGTTGCTTTCTACCTTGTTACTTAGAATAAAAATAAGCATAAAAGAGATGATAAAACTTCTAGTAACAAGCGTATTCAAATTTATCATAAGTATATTCGTGTGTGTTGAATGTTTTTATAAATTATATATGTACAATATACTATATTATAACATACAAATTGTAAAATAGAAAAATAATTATTTCTATTGTCTATAATATATGTTAATGTAAAAATTAGAACATATTAACATGAGATTAAATTAAATGTATTTAAAATTGTATAATTTTTATTATAAGTCTTTAAACCTTTTGAATATATATACTGCATCTAAGTATGCAGTACCTATTTTAGCTGTTGTATCTTTTACAGAAAGCTCATTTTTTATTATTCCGCCTGATGTATTATTAATTCCTATGGCTTTTGCTATGCCAAACAAAGCGTTTTTTTACGCACTAATAGCCACACTTTTTTCGGTTTTAGGAGGTGTTTTTGGCTATGCTATTGGTTATTTTGCCTACGATTTATTCATAAAAGATTTTATAGCACTTATGCATTATCAAAAACATTTTGACACATTTCAATCTTATTATGATCAATACGGATTAATGGCAATTTTTATAGCAGGGTTTACCCCACTACCATATAAAGTAGCTACAATTGCCAGCGGTATCTTTAATATGAATATTTTCTATTTTGTATTAGTATCTATACTGTCCAGGGGTTTAAGGTTCTTCTTGCTTGCCACTATTATTAAACTATTCCATCAAAAGGGTATATATTATATTGCAAAATATTTTAAACATATTATGCTTGGAAGTGTTGTTATCTTATTTTTAGCTATAATCTTTTTTATAATTATTAAACAATATAATTAAAAATTACACATGAAAAAATTAGACCTTATACTGTTTGTTATTACTATTGCAATGATAGTATTAATTTTGTTTTTAATTCAGGCTTTAAGCAATGAAAATATACTAAAGGTTCTGTATGCCCTACATTTGTTTGATGAAAGTGTAAATGGTATGAAAAATATGGTTATAACTATACTAGGCCTAGCAATAGCTGTTTCTTGTACGGTTGTATTGATAGTATTTAGAATAATTACGAAAAAGAAAAATGATCAACGTAGATAATTTTTATATTAATGTAAAAATTTTGCAATTAACCGTACTTAGCACTTTAATGGTAGCTTTTAGTATTGAACTATGGTTTGGTATTCCTCCTTGTACTTTATGTATTTTAGAAAGAGCCTTATGGATAGTTGTTTTAATTGCTACTGTTTTCAATGCTAAGAGGTTACCTTTAATAGCATTAATTTTTATTAATACTATTATTTCTTTTGGACATATGTTAATTCAGTATTTTTTTGTTAATTATACTTGTGCTATTATTTATGATAATACCAATAAAGTTGATAAAATATTTAATAGTTGTAATACAATAGATTTCACCATTTTTGGTTTATCTTTGGTGATATACAATCTTGTTATTACCTTAGTTTGCTTGGCTTTAGTTACTATTAAAATAAGAAAGAATTATGGAAATATTTTTAAAAAATAGAATAAAGAAGTTGTCGTATTGTTATGGGTTATTTTTTACTTTATTAATTGAGGCAGTGATTGTATTTTTTGTTTGGAAGCATGAATTACAATATTTATCTTTAATAATTGTTTATTTTTTTGCTCATTTTTTAATTCCTAAAATACTACCTAGCAAAGTATTAAATACACTGCAAAATGGTATCTTAAAATTAGTTGAAAGTATTTATTTGCGTAGTAACATAATGATATTATATCTGATATTTTATTACCTTATTTATGCAATGGTTTTATATATGATTTATACTCGTAGCACTATTGGCTATTTTATGATGGCAGTTTTTATTTTTGGACGTTGTTTAGTATATGTGTTGTGTTACTATTTAGGTCAAGAAAAATAGTTCATTTATAGTATTATAGTTTTGGTTTAGTGCCAAATAACATTTTATGTATGCCAAATAAAGTATTCACTTCTTGTTGGCTTAAATTGGCTTTTAAATAAATATTTTTAATGCTATTAATTGCAAGCTCTGCTTTATTTGCTTCACTAAAAAAATCTTTGTTACGTAATTTATTAATTAAATCGTCAATCATACCTTTAACTGATTCATTTGGGGCTAATTCCATAGGGTTAAGATTAATATGTTTATTATCTTTAATAAATCTATTGTATTCATAACATACAACACCTACAGACTGTGCTAAATTTAGAGAAGAAAAATCAGGATTGCTTGGAATATTAATAATATAATTAGTTTGTGCAATTGTGTTATTATCTAAGCCATTTTTTTCACAGCCAAAGCAAAAGCCTACGTTGATATTGTGTAAATTATATGTTGGTTGCACTTGGGGGAACACATCATATATATTATAGTTAGGTTTTAATGAATACCTATTGCGTGCAGTTAATGAGAATAATAAATGATGTGGTTTGATAGCTTCTTCAAAACTATCAAAGACTTTTACCTGTATTTTATTTAAAGCTCCCGTTGAGGCACTAAGAGCTTTTTGAAAAAAATCTTCATCTCTTGGTTTAATAATAATTAAAGAGTAAAAATTAAAGTTTAACATCACTCTAGCTACCATGCCTATATTTTCAGGCATTTGTGGATTTACAAGGATAATATCTAGCGACACGGTATTAATTCCTTAATATCATTAGTGTTTTTATAAACCATCATCTTTAGAATAAGCAAATGTTTGCAATGCTTTAATTTTTTCCTTATCTAAGCTATAGTAAATAGGTTGCCCACCTTGCACCATAGATGCTAAAGAATACTGGGATATCCCTAATTTAGTTTGATAAATCCAGTAATCGGTAATAACACTCTTTACATAATTACGTGTTTCTGCATATGGAATGCTTTCAATGAAAAATAATGGGTCATTAGGCATTCTATGTTCTTCAACCTTCCATTTTTGTACCTTATAAAAACCCGCATTAAATCCTGCAATTACATAAATTAAATTGCCATCTGAATTAGGGTTATCTATTAACATGGAAAAATATTTTTGCCCAAGTTCAATGTTAGCATTAGGTGAATTTAGGGCGTAAAGCAATTCATCGTTTAGCCCATATTTTTTAATAATAAGATCTGCTGTTCCTGGTCGTACCTGCATCATTCCTTTTGCACCTGGCCCACTTTCTGCTCCTGAATAAAAAGCAGACTCTCTACGCATTACAGCCAACAGCAATGCGGGGTCTAGTTCATAGCCACTTTGTAAATCTACAAATAAAATTGGGTAAGATAGGTGCGACAAACCATAGAACATACCTCTGTCACCTGCTAATTTTAAGCTTAGTGCAGGCATAGGAATATTTTGTGCCATGTATAGAAGGGCGTTTAAAGTTTTTTCTTCTGTGGCTTTGTTCATATTGTTAGTATCATAATTAGCTAGGAAAATTAGCTCTTGTTCTGCCCAGTCTAACAAGCCAAATTGCAACAATGCTAATGCTCTTTCACCATATTTATTATTTAATAAAATAAGGCTAGATTCCTTCGGAAAGTCCATATAATTCCAATCGTATTTTAGTTTAATTCCTAACTCTTCGCAAGCAATAACCCCATAAAAGTTATATTTATATTTACAAACTGTTTTTAATGCTTTGAAATAATTCGTAATATTGTCTGTAATAAGATTAGTTCTTGCATACCAGTATGTGCCTTTTGCTACTATGTCATCGCTGAAAATGCTTGTGTGTTGCATTAAATAGGCAAAATAGGGCATTGCTTTATCGTACTCTTTTAATCGGAAATATACTAAGCCCAATGTAAAATATGCTTCGGGAAAATATGTATTTTTTCTTTTAGTAGCTTTTTTTAACCAAAAAATAGCTTGGGTGTCGTCTCCATCTAAAAAATAAGATTTACCTAAAATAGAAGCATAATAGTCGTAAGTATCTTTATCTAATGTGCGAATTGTTTTGCCATTAGATAGCAGATTTTTCACATTTAATGTTTTACCTTTTCTTAAGTACTCAGATAAACGTTTAGTGGTAGTGTTACTAGCCAATTTTATTACAGGCGTTTTGCTTTTATTAATTACCATGTTATCAAACAGATTGTGCCTTTGATAAATAGGAATAAATCTATCGTAAAAACTATTAGGTTTTCTTAAATCTTGTTTTTGTTTAGCATTTTTTGCAAATTTAAGGGCCATTTTATATACAGAACTTGCCACTGCTAGGTCGTAGTAATCATCTAGCCAATCTTTTAATTCGTTGTAGTTAAGATTATAGTCTTTTTGAGAAAACCTTAAATAGTATATGTATCCTAATATAATAGGATTGTCTAAATGTTGGATCATCTCATCGGCTTGGGCATATTTTCTTTGCCTTTGATAATGATAAATTGTAGAATATACTTTCATTTCTTCTTCTGATAAAATTTTAGGTAAAACTTTATAAGCTTCCGAGTGAATAGAACGTTGGAAGTAATATTTGTTATACTTGGTAATATCAATAATAGCATGCAGAGTACTAAGGTTAGGGCTTATTGTACAAATTAATAGCAAATATATGAAAAATCTATAATGTAACAAATTTTAAACCTTTAAATTCATTTCTAATATTTTATGTTTTACTTCTAGTAGCTCTTCCCACAGAATTTTTTTTTGTGAGGGATTACGTAATAAATACGCAGGGTGGTATAATACTCTTACGGCATAATTGTTATTATCTATAGGAATAGTGTACCATTTTTTTATTAATTGACTAATAGGTAAATTGCCCTCAATAATAGATTTAGTAGCTATACTGCCTATAAGAAGGATAATTTTAGGATTAACCAATTCAATAATTTTTTTTACAAAGGGGTAACAAGTATCAATTTCTAATTGAGAAGGGTTGCGATTGCCAGTAGGACGCCAAAATACAGTGTTGGTAATGTATACATTTTCTCTCAGTATGCCAATACTAGATAGTGCTTTAATAAGGAGTTTGCCACTACGACCAACAAAAGGAATACCTTGTTCGTCTTCTTCAGCACCTGGAGCCTCACCAATTAACATTATGTTAGCATTAGGATTACCACTACCCATAACCGTGTTCATTGCCCTCTCTTTTAAAGAATCACAGCCTTGAAAATTTATAAGGCTTTCTTTTAAATCATCAAGAGAGTGAATGACATTTAAAAAAGAAAAATCTATAGCAGGCAAGGGATTAATTGCTGGTATGGATTTTTGTTTTGTTGTTACAGGAACAATATATTCACTATTAATAACAGGTTGAGGGGAGCTATCATTGTGAAAGTCTTCTATTTGATTTACATTTGGTTCGTTGTGTACTATTAATAAACTTTTGTTAAGATTATTAATGATGTCATTAATGCCAATATGTTCGGTAATGCCAAAAGACTCATATATTTTTAAGATGTTGAATAAATTCTGAGAAGAACGCATTGCTCTAATTCTTGTTAATTATTAATTAACAATTAAGATATATTATCTTTATTAAGGATATGTTAATTAGGTATAATAAAATATTGGCAATAATTACAATCAAATGTTTAATGTAGGATTAATATTAATGTTCAAGAATAGTTATGGGAAAATTGTCAAGATTGTATTTGGTTTTACAATTATTATTTTATTTGCAAGTGCTACTATATTAGCAGTTAAAGCAGATGATGTAATATTAAATAACTTACTAAAGGCAAGACAGGCTAACGCATTCTTTGAGTACAAAAAAGCAAATGATTTCTATAATATAGCACTTAAAAATTCGCCAAAGAACCAAGAACTTTTACAAGAATATTTATCATTTTCTGTTTCTATTCAAGACCTTGACACCGCCTTTAAAATTGCCCAGCAAATTCTTGTGTATGCTCCTGAACATTTTTTAGCAAAATTAGTTATGGTTACTTATGATATTAAAAAAAACAACTTAAATTCAGCACTAGAACATTTAGAAGAATCTAAAGTTGTATCTAATTCTTTAAACTCTATGGTTTTTATGTTTTTAGAAGGTGCTATAAAAACTAAGAAAGCCAATAAAGCGGTATTAAATGTATCTAAAGATGTAATGGTTTATTCTCCTGATGTTTATTATTATGAATTAGCCACCTTAAACATGTTAGTAAACAATGTAGATAAAGCTAAAGAACTGTTCTTGTATGTAAATAATAACTATGGCAATGTAGATGCTGTAATTAAGTATTCATCTATAGAGTATAAAAAAAATCCAGTCGTTGCTGTGTCATATTTCAAAAATTTTCTCAGTGATAACTATATGACAGATAAAGCAGTAGAAAAATATATTGCTAAGCAACCTCAAATTACTCTGCAAACATATATGTCTGATGTAATTTTAAGGCTTGCTTTTTTGTTAGACGATGAAGTGAAGCAGAATATACTAGTATCAGATAGGTTTCTTTTAAGCAATATTGCACTCATGTTAGATCCAAAAAATCAATTAGCCATTATTTCAGTGGGTGGATTTTATGAAAGCTTAGGAAATTATGTTGATGCTATTAATCAATATACCTCTATAGATGAAAATAATTATTATCATCGTTTAATGACCGATAAAATAATTGACATATATAAGCAAACTAATCAAAATAAGAAAGCTTTAGAATTTTTACAAAAACAAGTGAAGCTTGATTCTGATAATCCTAATCCTTTTTTACAAATGGGAGAAATATACTATGATGATAAAAAATATGCAAAAGCTATAGATTCATATAATCAAGGAATTAAAATATCAGAAAAGAATAATTATAGATTAGGATTATGGCTTGGGCATTATTTAAGAGCGGTATCTTATGATAAAAGCGGTGAATGGAAAAAAGCAGAAAAAGATCTATTAGTATCTTATGAGATTAATAGTGAAGACCCTTTGCTTGTTAATTATTTAGCATACTCGTATATTAGCAGAGGTGAGAAACTTCAAGAGTCAATGAAGATGTTAAAAAATGCTTTAATTTCTTCTCCAGATCAGCCAAACATATTAGATAGTTATTCTTGGGCTTTATTTTTAGATAAACAATATAGTAAAGCCTTAGAAATGTCTAAAAAAGCTTATTCTATTTTGCCTTATGATCCTATTATTAATAATCATCTAGGTGATATGTATTTGCAAATGGGTAAAATAACCGAGGCTAAAAAATATTGGAATACCGCATTGCAATTGAATCCCGATGATGTTACAGTATTAGAGATTGAGTCTAAGCTTAATGGGGTATATCCCAGCTATATTACAATATCTAAAAGCAACAAAGTAATTGATGAAGATTTTGTAAGAAAAGTAAAGCAAGGTGAAAAAGCTTAATTATAGATGTTATTATAATAATTTAAAGGTTAATTATGTTATCTACTTGCTTAAAAATTTATCAACATAGTATAACTGTTTTAATCTTAATATTTTTGGGTGGTCTGTGTGGATATTTTTTCCCACAAGTTGTTCATTATATTAAACCTATTGGTGATTTATTTCTATCTTTAATTAAAATGATGATTGTTCCTATTGTGTGTGTTGGTATTATAAGTAGTGCTAGTAACTTTGGTAGCAGTTCTAATGCTGTTTATTTAGGAGTAGTAACATTTTTATATTTTTTAGTAGCCTCTAGTTTGTCCGCATTATTCGGAGTCGTTGTTGCAAATATTTTTCAACCAGGCTTAGGCTTAACAGAAAGACCTGCTATGTTTTTTTCTCAAGTGCCAGATGTAAATAAATTTGTTGAAGCAAAACCAACTATGAATTTCACGGATTTTATTTTAAATATTATTCCTACTAATCCTATTACTGCACTTTCAGAGGGTAAATTACTACCAATTTTATTCTTTTCATTGTTCTTAGGCATTGCAATATCTTATGTAAAAAATGATAATAAAGATATTTTAATAAAAAGTTTTTCTGTATTAAATGATGCTTTTTTATGGATGATTAATAAAATAATGTTTTTAATTCCAGTAGCAGTGTTTTCATTAATGGCATATTTTGTTAGTGAAACAGGTTTAGAGGTTGTTTATTTTGCTTTCAAATTATTAGTTGTTATTATTGCATCGTATATTTTTTGGATATACATTGTGTTAGGCTTCATTGTAGTTGTGTTCGGCAAAGTGAATTATATTACTTATGTTAAATCTATTTTTCCCTTACAATTATTAGCACTTGGTAGTAGTTCATCTTTAGTTTGTTTGCCATCACATATGATGCTATGTGGCAAATTAGGTTTTAAAGCTGGTGTGTATGGATTTATTTTGCCTCTTGGGGCAAATATGCACATGAATGGCAGTGCTATTTATTATACTATTACGACTATATTCTTTGCTCAAGTGTTTAACATTGAAATTAGTTTTGCCGTGTATGTTATGATGATTATAACAGCATCCCTTAGTGCTATAACTACGCCGGGCATACCGGGTTTGTCATTAACAATTATTATGGTAATGGTTGTGGCTAATGTTCCTTTATATGGCTTACCATTAATATTTGCAATAGATAGAATTTTAGATATGTTTACCACAACAACGAATGTTATAGGTAATACGGTATGTGTTGCTGTGATAGATAAAATGAACATTGTCAAAAGTTAAAATATTTGTTATTATTAGTAATTAGTGCTAATAAGCTTGTGGCACAATGTGTTTTTTATAAAGTTTTTGGCAATTTTATTGTTTGGTGTACTTGTTTCTTTTTGTGAGGTATTAAGTATATAAAATGTATGTGTTTATTAATAAAGCGCATAACTAGGGGGTAGATGATTCTGTTAAGAGTTCTGTTAATACTATTTATTACTTTCATTATTTCATCTTGTTCGTTAAAACAGATAGATGATGTTGGTGAGTGCAATTTTCCCGATAATCCAGACCAAGCATCTCCCATGTGGCTTTGTGGAGAAGATATTGTAGGATCTGCTATTTATGTTGTTGGGGCATCATCAAATAAGGGTGCTAAACTTTCCAAGAGAACAGAAGCATTGAATAACGCAACCTTAACTTTAAAGCAACAAATTTTAGTTAGCTTAGAAAGTAATTTTGATAATGTAGTAAAGCGTAGCACTTATTTAAAAAAGGAAGCTGTTTCTAACATTTATATTAAATTTCAAGAATATTTAAATAATCATGAATTAGTTAGAGTAACAAAATATAAAGAAGCTATAAGTAGTAAAGGTATATTGTATGTGGCAATAGGGTACGATAAAAAAATATATGCCGAAGTAATTAAAAATGAGCTTTATAAAGTTTACCAGAATAATTCTGCTGAATTGCAAGGGGTTATTTCTTACAAATCTTTCTTACAGTTTAGTAAAGACCTTTATAAAGATATAGGGAAGTAGATTATACATGTTGTTAAAATATCGCTTTGTATTAGTACTTTTATTAATTAGTTTCATTGCGGGTTGTAACCCTTCAAGAACGTTAGTAGAAAAGCAAATTGTTGCTTTAAAAAACAATAGCTTAGAGAAAGACTGGGATAGCAAGTTTAATGTGAGTACTTCCTCAACAGATTATCTTTTGTACAATGAAGAAGCAGGCAGATTAGCTTTGATTAATGGAGAATATAGTAAAAGTTTACAGTATTTTAACAATGTTTTATTTGATTATAATCAAAATGAAATGCATGCTACAATTAATGTATCAGATACCTCACGAACTATCCTTGCATCTACCATAGGTTCCGACAGCAATTTAGTGTATTATGGGTCTGATTTTGAGAGGGTTCTTGCTAATTTTTATCAGGCTATTAATTATTTAAAGCAAAATAAACTAGAGAAATCTATAGTAGAAGTGCGTGCTGCCCATGATATTCAAAAATATGCACAAGCAAAAAGGGAAAAACGCATTGCAGGTCAAGAGGAAAAGTTAAGAAAGTATAATTTTAGCAAAGAAATTAAAGACCAGCTAAATGGTGCTAATAATATAGTTAGCAATGAAAAAAATAAATTTTTAAATGCTTATGTGTATTATATTTCAGGCAATATTAGGGAATTAACGGGTGATTTTAATAGTGCATTGGTAGATTATAAAAATGCTTTAGAACTTTATCCTAATAACAAGAGTATTTTAGAAGATGCTTTAAGACTCTCTAAAGTTTATGATGGTGAATATTACGATTCTTTGCAAAAAAAATATCATAATGCCACATATAACGATGTAGAATCTTACGATAGTAGCAAAACAGTGCTATTAATTTATGATCAAGGATTTATTCCTAAGAAATCTGTGTTTAATTTTGGCATGTATCTTTCTAACTCTTTTGTAAAATTATCTGTTCCTATTTATGATACTCCTGCTGAACCATTAAAAAACGTTAGTGGTTCGGTTTGGGCTAATAATAAATTGGTATCTTTGGGTACTTTTAATGAGCTTAGTAATAATTATGTTTTTGCCAAGAATGATTTACAAGAAAAGTATGTAGGTATTATTACAAGGCAAATTGCTAGGCTAACCTCTAAAACGGTGGTGCAAGAAAGTTTGGGTAGGTCTTCATCTAATGATACTCAACTTTTAGGAGGCATACTTGGGGTGGCTAGTTTACTTACAGAGTGGGCAGATACTAGGTCTATGATATCATTGCCAATGTACACCCAAGTTCTAAAATTAAATACAAAAACTAATATTAATCAGGTGAAAGTATCCATTAATAATATGGAACATGTGGTAAACTTAAATTTTAACAATAATGACATTGCCATCATTTATATTGTTGATACAGGTGGATATGTATATAGTGATGTCATATTCCAAGGTAATAAAGTAAATTTTAATTAAGGAGATAAATTTATGAAAAAAGTGTTATTGTTTATAATGGCGGGCTTCTTAGCGGGCTGTGGTGGCACAAGCTATCAAAATGTATCAGATAATACCCTCAGTAGTAGTTTTTCAGCTACCGACCAAAAAATGCTAGTAGATAATTTATCTGCTAAATTAACAGGCGATACTGCTTTGGCAAAAGAGTTAGGTAATAATAAGCCAACCATCTTGATTGATATAATAAAAAATAAAACATCAGAGCAAATAGATACAGAATCTATGACTGATACTTTAAAAATGCACATTGTAAAATCAAGATTATTCTCGGTTATTAATAGAGATAAAATGAATATTTTGCAAAAAGAAAAATCTTTAGGTAGTTCAGGGCTAAGTGATTCCCAACGTGCTACGAAAATTGGTAAATTATGGGGAGCAAAATACGTATTATATGGTAATTTTTCATCAATTGTAAATTATGTAAAGAGTGAAAAACAAGTATATTATAAATTCACCTTAATTGTACAAGATATTGAAACAGGTGAAGAAATTTGGATAGATGAAGCCGACTTAAATAAAATTAGTAAAAAACCACTGTTTTAATTAGATAATTGTAATATATTAGAAAGAGGGTTGTATGTAGCATATAACCCTTTTTTT
>CANHGT010000029.1 GCA_947460385.1 Alphaproteobacteria bacterium | reverse complement strand
TGTAAATATTTTTCTATAGATAAATCTAATACTTTTATGAATTTAATGACTGAGATTAAAAGACTTAGAAATATTATAGACCACCATGATAAAATTATAGATAGATATTCTTTGATTAAAACAGAAAATATTCAATTCTTAAGAAGTACTTTTAAAGACATTGAGAACGAAATTTTTGACAAATGTAGTTCCAATTATTTACCATATTTTTTACTTATTAAACATTTTATGGATATTCTTATTAAATTTAATTATAAAAATACAAAAATGTTAGATAATTATAAAAAATTTTTAAACCTATCAAGAGATTATAAAGTTCATTTAAGCTTAGATATTTTAGAAGAAAAATATTTTAGATTATAAGGAAATAGCTTATATAATAAAAAAGGTTAGAAGACAATTGAATGCTCTCTAACCCCTTTTTTATATTATATTAAGGTTAATCAATAAAAAGTTATTTATTTTTCTTTTTTATTTTCATCTTCATCGTCTGAAAGAAAGTCTTCATCTTCTTCTATTTCAAGGTCTACAATATCTTCAGCCTCTTCATTTTCACCAAAAAGCTCTTCTTCGCCTTCAAAAACTGTAGTATCTTTATGTAATTCTTCTACATCACCTGCTATAAAATCAGAATTTTGTAATTCTTCTAAAATTCCGCCTGATTCACCATCTATCATTTCTTGTTCTTCAGATTCTTTAACATGATTGATTCTATCTGCAATTTGTTTTCTAATAGTAGATACAGGAGTTACTTGCTCTTCAATTTCCCTTAAGGCTGTAACATGGGTTTTGATACCCTTTTTTTGAATTAAAGTTTTTTTACCGCTAGACCTTTGTTTAGCTACTTCTGCCGCCAAAAGTACTAAATCAAAATGTGAATTATTACCTATCACTTTTAAACATTCCTCTACTGTAACTCTTGCCATATTTTACATCTTCCTTATGTCATTCTCATGACTCTTTATCATTAATTAATGATAATTTTATACAAAACTCTATACAATATTATATATTATAATATATTTTTATACAACTGTTATTTACAGCTTATTTTTAAATATAGTTACAAGGCTTTACTTGAAAAACTATTGTTCAGTATTATGTTTAATACCCGGCATACCAATTACATTGTATCCTGCATCTACATAATGAATTTCACCTGTAACTCCGCTACTTAAATCACTTAATAAGTACAGTGCAGATCCTGCTACTTCTTCTTGAGATACAGTTCTTCTTAATGGAGAATGCTTACTATTAAAACTTAAAATATGGCTAAAATCACCAATTCCTGATGCTGCTAAAGTTTTAATTGGACCTGCAGATATTGCATTTACACGCACCCTACTTCTACCTAAGTCTTCTGACAAATATCTTACCGAACACTCAAGAGCTGCTTTTGCCACACCCATTACATTGTAATTGGGCATTACTTTTTCTGCTCCGTAGTAACTTAAGGTAATAATGCTTCCACCATCGCTCATTAATGGTTCTGCAAATTTACAAATTTCAGTGAAAGAAAAGCAAGAAACATGCATTGTTGTTAAAAAGTTATCTTTAGTTGTATTTATGTATCTACCTTTTAATTCAGACTTATCTGAAAATGCAATTGAATGAACTAAAAAATCTAACTTGCCAAACTCTTCACCGATTCGTTGAAAAGTAGTTGTTATACTAGCTTCATCTAAAACATCACATTGAAGCATAATTTTACAACCTAAGCTCTCTACAAGAGGTTTCATACGAGTAGCAAGACGATCATTTGGATAGGTGAAAATAAGTTCTGCTCCCTCATTTTTCAAGCGTTTAGCTATAGACCAAGCAATTGAATGCTCGTTCGTTAAGCCCATAATTACACCCTTTTTATTACTCATTAGCATATTATTTGCTCTCCTGTAATTAAAACATGCGTTACAAACCACGCAATTTTATATCTCTTTGTTGCTATAATATTTACTGTTGTTAAGATTTCATTAATACTTCACTTAGAAAGATTAAGAACTATTTATTTTAATAGTAAAACATACTTTATGCAATAGTAAATATTATAAATTTTAGAGTTATAGAAAATGGAAGAAGATAAAACACAGGACGGCACAAACAATCAATTATTAATTTTAATTAAAGATGGCTTTAAAGAAGGAGACACGCTTAAGTTAAACTTAGATAACACTGAATACTCATGGAATCCTGAATCACAATTACTTACTATTAATGCTAAGGACAACATGAATATTAGCACTGTTATAGATAATATATCTTTAACAGGTGATGGTTTACAAGAACGCATGTTAAATGTGAAATTTGCTGCACAAGGTGGTTTTGTTGTAGAATTACAAAACTTCAGCTTAACACCAGAGGTTGATTTTACTCTGCAAGAAGCAAATGGTTTTTTAAATGCGGAAAATTCTATAGAAGAATCATATTCTATAGAATATGAACCAGATACAGAATGGGATTCTGGATTTATGATGTATCAAGAAAGTAGCGTTGGTGCTAATTTTCTCGATTCCGCAGAAGAAGAATTGCTACCTTTTTATTTATCACAAGATGCAAGTGGAGACATTTACACAATCTTAAAAAATAGCTTTAAACAACAAGATGAGTTAGAAATTTGGGGTTATGACATTGCTAGAGATAAGGTAAACTTAGAAGAATTTTTTAATGAATTCGGTGATGCTTTAGAATTTAGTATTTCTAAAGAAGAAAACGACCTACAGTTGCATCTATCTGCTACAGATAATGACTTCAACATTGTTTTTAAAGAAGCCTCTAGTATGATAAACGAAGAAAGTAATTTAGATGAACTTTTACAATCACTTGTGCTTAATCCTTTTAATACTAACAAATAAATGGAAGAAAATACTAATTTACAGGTAATTATAAATAAATTTACTAAAATTTTAGATAGTGCTAAGACTTCTTATGAAAAATTAGCTTTAGATAATTATAATGCTTGCATTTTATCTACCGTATTAAACAATGCTCCATCTAGCAGGGCAGTACTTTTAAAAGAACATAGTCTTGATGGTTTTGTTTTTTATACTAATTTTAATAGTAGAAAATCTCAAGAGATTGATATTAATAATAAGGTTTCATTACTTTTTCATTTTGTTACATTAAAGCAACAGGTTCGCATTGAAGGTACAGTTACCAAGCTTGATGACAGTGTATCTAGCCAATATTTTCACAGTAGACCTTATAGTAGTAAAATTGGGGCATGGGCGTCTAAGCAATCACAACCTATGTCTAGCGTTTTAGATTTACCTGCTGAGGTGTTAAAATATAGTTTAAAATACCCCATAGATGTACCAAAACCTGAACACTGGGGTGGATTTATAATCAGTCCGCATTATTTTGAATTTTGGAAAGAGAAACCATTCAGACTACATCAACGCCTTACTTATACCAAAACACCCAATAATCTTTGGACAACTACTCTTCTTTATCCTTAAAAAATATTATTATAAATAGAAAAAATCGTCTATAATTAAATAAATTTATTGGGGATATTGTATGTATATGAAAAAATTAAGTTGGCTAGTAATACCAACCCTTGCAATCTTGTTTGCTTTTGCTGTTTTTTTTAAAACAATTTATTTAGATTTTTCTTTTCTCCACTCATCTTATCGTAATGACCCCTTTGTAGAAAAATTTGTTCAAGATTATTATTCTGTATTGCCTAAAAATGAATTAAAGAATGGCAAACAAGAGGTTAAAATCTTTAAAGAAGCTTACTTCTTACTAATAGATAACTATATTTATGAGTTTAATAATCAAGCTAAAGAAGAATTTATTAGTAAAGCCATTAAATCTTTACACAATCAGATTGCTATCATGAAAAATAATAAGCAACCAATTGAAGCAATAATTCTTAGAGAATCTGTAATGAATGAAATCTTTAATAATATAGATGCACATACTGCTTGGCTTTCATCTACTAAGGCAAAAGAGTTTAAAGCTGGAATGTCGGGCAAACATGAGGGTATTGGAGTTTTATTTAATTATGATAAAAAACGAGAACTCATTAAAGTTTTAAAAGTATTTGACAGCTCCCCTGCTAAAAATAGTGGAATAATCTCGGGAGATTATATTGTTGCCGTAAATGGCAAGGTAATAGATAAATCACAAAAATTAGACGAAATTATCAACTCAATAAGGGGTGAAGCAGGAACAACAGTTAATTTAACTATAGAGCGTAGAAATAAGCCAATGGAAATTGCTGTGGTGCGTGGAAAATACTATGTGCCTTCTGTAGAGCATCATATTATTAATAAGAAATATGCATATATTACAATTAATAGCTTTAATAATGATTCAGCAAGTTTGTTTAGAAGCACTTTAAATGCAATTGGTATTAATGATTTAGAGGGTCTTATTATTGATGTTCGTAATAATCCGGGTGGTTTATTAACGGGCGTAGTATTAATTGCCGATAATTTAATATCTGGTGAGTTAATTGTAGCTACAAAAGCTAGGCATCAAGACCTAAATAACTCTTTCAATTCCACCAATAAAACTTTTGTTAGAGACAACTTGCCCATTATAGTTCTTATGAACTCTATGTCGGCTTCAGCTGCTGAGTTACTAAGTGGTAGCTTAGCTTTAAATAACAGGGCTATTTTAATGGGAGATTACAGCTTTGGTAAATGGAGTGTGCAAATATCATTGCCCCTAAAAGATGATAGCTTATTGAATATTACTAACCAATTGTTTTATGCTCCTAAGAACTCTACATTTCAAGGGGTTGGGCTTGCTCCTGATGTATTGATATCTTCCAAAGATAACTTAAACTTCCACGAGAAAGATTACCCTAATTATTTAAAAAATGATGATGTCAACAATGTTAATCGTCAACCTAAAATTAAAATTGCAGACAACATGTGCCCTAAAGTAGAAAATCCACTAGAGCAAAAAGAAAACGATTATATCTTAGGTTGTGCTTTACTTTATTTTAAATATAATAGTATGAAGGGATTTGAGAAAGCAATAAAATCTAAAGATACTAATTTAGAAAGGTAAAAAATGATAAGTTTTGATTATAGTTCAAAATTATTATAGGGACAATACATATGCAAAACACACTTAGTAAAATTTCTAGATTTACCCATAAATGGCTAGGGCTTATTATATCAATTCAACTTATGGCATGGACTGTAGGCGGTGCATTTTTTGTAGTTGTGCCTTTTCTACCCATTATTAAAGGTGAAAAATATATTAAAAAGATAGAATACAGTTTTAATAATATATCTTTTTATCCTTTACATAAAATATTGCAAAACATAGAAAACACTAAAAATGTTTCAATTATTAGCATTAATAATCAACCTGTTTATAAAATTATTAATAATAAGAATCAGCTCTATATTTTTGATGCAGTAAATGGTAAAAAAATTAGCAAACCAAAGCAAAAAGATATTATTAGCCATGCTAAGCTCCTATATACAGGCAATGCAGAAATTAAAAATGTACAATATGTTAGCTCGCCACTTAAAAAATCTTTATTTATTGTAGATGAACTAGGTGGTGCTGTAGAATTATGGCAAGTAGAATTTAATGATTTTTTAAATAATCGTCTTTATTTTAGTGGTGATACAGGTGAATTTTATAAAATACGCAATGATGCTTGGGTAATATACGACTTCTTTTGGCGATTACATGTGATGGATTATAAAAATGGTGAGAATTTTAATAATCCATTAGTAATAATTTTTACCTTAATTCTTCTATTTCTAAGCATATCTGGTATTATATTGTTATTTTATTCATCATTTTTAAAAAGAAAAAATATAAAAAAATAATTCATATATTATCTACTGTTAAATTTATTATGATAAGCTTATAGTAAATAAATTTATAATCTTCTTAGTGAATATTCTATTTTTAGATAGAATATTCTTTTACATCACAAGTCATATTCATGTAAAACTAGTGAAACTGCTTTAAGTTGGCTACCATATGCATAAAAAAAGATGAAAAAGTATAAAATACTCTCTTCATCTTTTTATTAGAATATAAACATATTATAAAAAATTACGCACTAGCTACTAATTTAATTAATTTCTTTTTCATTTTTTTAAATTTAGGAGTTAATTTAGAATTTTTTGATTGTAATAACCAAGCATCTAATCCACCCTTGCTATTAATGGTTCTAATACCATTTGTAGATAAGCTAAAAGTTTGGTCTCCTAATAATTCAGAATGAAATGTAGAATTCTGTATATTAGGCAAAAATCTTCTTCTAGTTTTATTATTAGCATGACTTACATTATTACCCGATAAAGGTCTTTTTCCACTTATTTCACATGCTTTTGTCATAATATTTCTCCAATTTTTCAAACAACTAGTTCAGTTAAGTATTATATAACACTATTATACTATTGTCAAATAGTTTATACTTATAAGAACAAACTTTTCATAATGCTATTTTGCATTGTTGATTTTGTTTATTTAATATTTAATTATTTTAACCTGCACACTATATAAACAATATGATTATATATACTATAAACCAAATTTATTCCACAGCAATTCAGATTTTACTTTAGCCACGCTTTCATCTACTAAACTTTGTGCTAATTCCGACTTATAAAATAAGCTCTTAATAAGACCAACCTTATTTTCTATATAATTTATTTTAATATCATCGCCAAATAATTCATGTAATTTTGATGTTAAATCAAAAGCTATTCCGTCTATTAAGCCATATTCTAGTGCCTTAGGAGCTAACCAATATAACCCACTAAACAGTTCATTATGATCTAAAGTAATTTTATTACCCCTACTCTTTAGCACCCAATTTTTAAAATTAAGATGAACTAAAGATAATAACTCTTTTAATCTAGTTATCTCTTCTGCTTTTTCTTCTTGAAAAGCATCTAACATAACTTTATTTTCCCCAGCCGTATACACTCTTCTTGTAATATTATGCTTTTCAATAAATTTATCTAAACCAAAACTTGCTGATACAACACCTAGTGAGCCAACAATTGATGATGAAGACAAAGCATAAATCTCACTACCTACCAAAGATAGCCAATATCCGCCCGATGCACCTACTTCTTCTACAAATGTAATTACTTTAACACCATATTTTAAAGATTTACTAATTATGTAATTAGAAATCATCTCTGATTGTACAGGAGAACCACCTGGAGAATTAATAATAAAAACTACTGCAGATACATTATTATGCTTTTTACTTTTTTTACTACTAGCAGATTCCTCTAAAAATGCTTTATCTATATGGGATTTACAATTTTTTAAATTTAACCCATTTCTAGAACCAGAGATAATGACTCCGCTTAAACGCACTACATTAATATTTTTCTTTTTTCTTTTAAACACTTAATAATCTCTTTATTTTTTACTCTGTTGCATTACAGAATAGTTTAATTTTACTTTATAGCTACTTATTTACATACTAAAATTTGTTATATCTAAGATTAATGTATCTTTATCAACAAATACGTCTTCTTATAACAAGAATTTATACTATATTGTTATGCTTTTGGTACATCTTTTTTAGGTATAGCTTGACTAGTTGATGTTTTTGTTTCACTAGCCGTATTATCTTTTATAGCAACATCTGGGGTTACATTTTTATTTACTTCATCATTTGGAAGCTTTAAAGAATCACCTGTTTTATTGTTATTAGGAGTTTCACCTGTTCCTTCATTGTTATTATTATCAGCTTTTTCAGCTGGCAATGGAGCAGTTTCAGTCTCGTTAACAGGTGTTATATCTACATCTTCTACGTTAATATTTCTCATACCTGTAGCTTCAAGAACGCTGTTAGGAATTGATTTACCCTCTTTAATAGACAATAAAGCCATTTGAATATTTTTAACATCGCGCTGGAATATTTTTATAGATGCCAACTCTTTTTTCTTTTTATTTAAATCTTTCAAGCGTTCTGCAATAATATTGTATTGTGCAATATCTGGCTCTTGAGGACCATATGGTGTTGGAATATTGTCTTCTCTAACATTAGTTGCTAATAGCCTAATTGCAATATTTTGTTCATCTGTTTTTGGTACTTTTCTTTCAAGCATATATCTAACATATTGAAAGACACCCACATGATAGCGAAAATTATTAATAACTGAACTACCAAGTAAAATATCTTTAATGCTAAATTTAGACATATCTGGAGTTAGTAAATTTTCTTTAATTAAAAAATAATCTTTAATTAAACCATCAAAAAATCGCATTACTACATCACGCTTTGTATAACGAGTGGCTAATAAAACATGCCTGATGCCAAAGGTTTTTACCACTGTATTACCTGTTACATATACATTAGAACCTTCAAACATTGAATGTTTAATATCAGGGAATATACCTAAAAATTTACTATCTATTTTAGCTTCTACACCTTCTAACCTTTGTAGATCTTGGTCATTAAGTACAAGTTCTCTACCTAAATAACTCTCTTTTACTACAATTTCATCTACTGGTTTTTCTGCAACCTCTGCTACATTGTCTTTTTTTCTAACAACAGTTCTTTTATTTCTTACAATTTTAGTTTCAGTTAAAGTTTTCTTAGGACGAGGTTGACTTTTTGGCTTAGTATTATCTCTACGACTAACAATGTTTTTGCTTAAAGAGTTTTCTGCTTTAGCTTTTCTTTCAGCCTCTAGCTTTGCCGCTGCAGCTGCTACTCTATCTTCTTCTTCTATTAGTTTTTGCCTATAACTTTTTTCTACTTTAATATAAGTTTCAACAAAATTCATTACAGAAAAAGAATCATAATAATTAATTACATTGGCCACCGAAAAAACATGATTGTTTTCTAAAATAACATTAATATTAGCATCTGAAAATGTTAATGGATTAATAGATTTAGAACAGCTAGTTAATACTTCTTTTAAGCTTGAAGGGAAATCTTGTCCTAAGAATATAAAAACATCAACATTAGTTGGCTTGCATATATTGTTTACTGCATCAGCAATATTTATAGCTTTATAATAAAATTTATTTTTTGGAAATAATGGTCTTACTACATCTTCAAAAACTTTTCTACTTGGTGCATTTAAGTAGCCAACCACTACAGGGGTTGAACCCTTTGTAATTAAAAGTTGCTCTATAGAAAAAGAACTTTTAGACTTATCGGCAAACATAAAAAAGTAATCACCATTTAAAAACATTACCAAATCTAAGTATGGTGAACCTGCTAAAGGACCTTCCCCTTTCAGGAACAACTTATACACATCTGATCTTGCTATTACAAAATCACCATTAACTCCTGTTTCTTTATATTTGTCGGAATGTAAACCCCTACGTAAATAAGATGGAATATCTTTCTTCTTTTCTACAGGATACACCAAACATGTTAAATTAGAATCAGATATATTTACAATGCTACATAATTCACTAGAATATATATAATTTGTAGTATTTATACCCTCTGATATCATAAATATAGGGTTAGCAATATTTAATTTTTTATTATAACTGTCATTTAAAATATCTTTAACTTCAGAATCTATACCTTCTTGTAACACACTAGAAATAACAACTTGTCTTTTACCTTGCTCGTTATAGAGTTTAAGATCGGCAGGACTTGAAACAGTTTGCTTTCTTACAACTTTTTTCTCTGGATTGTTTACTTCTTTAGTTGTTGAAACAGGAGATCCTTGAACAGGTCCTATTGTTGATTTATCACTTGGTGCATCTACAGCATACAGAGAAAAATTTAACAACAAAGCTATTACAATAACAAATATACTTTTAAATTTAAACATATTTAATTTTTCCAATTTTTCAAAAAAAGCTAGCACAAGTAATGTTCCTATATATTTATTAAAACAAAATTTGCTAAATTATAATATAAAACAGAACAATATTAAAGAAATTTTTTATTTATTACTTTACATAATTATAAATATCTAATACCTTTATGATGTGTTAATCCTGCACAGTAATTTATTATAATAAAAATAGTATGAAAAAGCAATGACTAAAGAAATTTTTGACAATATTGAAAAAATTCCAAACTTTCCTTCGCAAGGAATTTTATTTTATGATATATCGCCAATCTTAGCAAATGCTAGCTTGTGGAAAAAAACAATAAGCTTAATGGCCGAACAAATTAAAGACATGAAACCGAATATGCTAGTAGCTTTAGAATCAAGGGGATTTTTATTTGCTGCACCCTTGGCTATAGAATTAGGCATTGGTTTTTCATTAATAAGAAAAAAAGGTAAATTACCGGGAAAAGTATTTTCACATACTTATAATTTAGAATATGGCACAGATACTTTTGAAATAAAGCAAGATACCATTAATTCTACCCATAATGTTATTATTGTTGATGATCTTTTAGCTACAGGTGGAACAATTAATGCTGCCCAAGCTCTTTTAAAAATGCTTAATGCAAATATTCTAGGGGTGTCTTGCTTAATTGAACTAAGCAAGCTAAATGGGGCCGAGAAAATTGGCATACCTTGTAAGTCTTTATTTAAGGTTTAATCTTTTTTTAAGCGGATCAAAATAGGCGTTATTACCTTCTATAAAAAAATCCATACCTATAATTTTTATTTCCTTAGGTGATTTATTATTGAAGGTAATGCCCTTATTTTTAGACTTGTTTTTCTTATGAATATCTTGTAAAAAGCTAGCCTTTACCTTAGAATTATCGTTGGTATATAAATGTTCGCCCTTAGCTTCTAAAATTACTTGATACATTTTCACCTCGCCCTCCTTACTTTGTAAAATCAGTATAAAGTCGGGGTAAAACTTAGCTCCCTCTTTGAAGGTGTAAAAGCAGATTTCTAGGTGATTTCTAATTAAAAACACTTCTTCATACTCATTTTTTAATGTTTGCTCGTAAAATGTAACAAATTGACCATACAACTCGCTCTCTAATGTGCTATCTACATACAAATTATCGTAAATAAAGAATGAATCATTATTCTTTTTAAAAAACTTATCAGCAGTTTCCTTAGTAATCCTAACTGTTTTAGGATATTTTAACACATCTTTTAACTTGGCATTGTAAAAGTGGGTACTGCCCGAACTGTTATTGCCTACTGTTTTCTTTAGTTTGCTAAAATAGGTGAACAGAGCTTGATACTGATGTTCCCTTGTAATTTCCCTTGTGTTACCTTGAAAGTTAATTACTATATTTTCATTTTTGATTTTTTCTAAAAACTCGGGTGAGTTAAAATCTGCATTAAAATTTAACAACACATTTTGCATTATGTTATCATCAAAATCTTCAAGATTCATATTGATGTTTTTTTTGTTGTTTTCTTGAACATCTTCATTGTTTTTATCCATTAAATTATGTTCTTTAGATACATCGTTATCTTTGTTGAAAACAAAATCTTTTATCCACTTATAATCTTGGTTTTCAGTAACATCTGTTGTAAATAAATCTAAAATTCTTTTTGATTGTATAGATTGCATTCTTTTATTCACATAAACTTCGGCTTTGGCAAATACGGGGTTGTTTAAGATTTCTTTTTTAATATTAATAGTTTTAGTAACTTTTGGTTGATTTGCCTCTGTAACCCCTATTTTACTTAAAGCTTCTTTTAATTCTGATATATACTTCACGTTTTTGCATGAAAAATAATACATGGTTTCTAAAATTCTTAACTCATTTTCTATATCGCCATCAAACTTTCTCATGTATTTATCATGCAAGTCGTGTTGTTCGCCTAATAAAAATGGATAGTACCTTGCCCCACGCCCTATTAATTGGGCTTCTTGCATTGTGGTTTTACCTGGGGAAAGCCCCTCTTTGTAAGATGAATCCCTTGTATTGTAAAGCCTTACTATATCGTACAAATTTAAAACGTCCCACCCTTCGTTTAATTTATTAACCGCAAAAATCACCCTTATATTATTTTCAGGTAATTCTAGGGAATTTATTAGTTTGTTATTTTTTTCACTAAGTTTTTTGTCTTCTTTTTTAGATAATGCCGTATTTTTTTGGTTTTTTTCATTGTATTCATCATTAATATTAATAATGTTGTCTATTTTAAATTTATCTTGTAGAATGCTAAGCAGTTGCTGGGTGTTAAATTGCTGTTTTAAATATTTTACAGATTTTGGCAGAATATGATTCTCATTAGCTAGGTCATTAATATTGCTGGTATTCTCCATAATATGAATAACTTTTTCTAATTGTTCTATTTGTAAATTAGCTATTAAATTATTAAAAGCAGTATAGTTTTCATAAGATTGCTGAATAGTATTTTGGGCTTTAAACAGAATAACAGGTTTAAAGGGTCTTATGTTGTTATTGATAGCTATTTGTTCCCTGTACAAGTTTATAAGAATTGCCACTAGCATTAAATTGTTATTGGTGTTTATTAATTTAGCATCAATAATTTCTAATTCTTCTTCTAAGCCTACTTGTAGCAAGTTAATATCTTTAGAATAGCCCGCACTATAGAACTGGGTTAAGCCGTATTCATAGATTGTTCTATTTTTATATTTTTTTAGAATATCGGGGTTGTCAAAATCAATAGTAGCTGAAAATTCTAACAGAATATTTTCGGGAAAATTAGGAGATACAATTTTATTAATGGTATCTTCCCAACTTTGCTGTAGTAGTGGCAGTTGTTTGCTTGATTTTTTAGTTACCCTACTTAAATGATGGGCTTCATCTGCCAACATTACAATTTTATATTTTTCTAGTTCGTCTAAACCAAAATTACTTTCGTTTTCCTCTTTAATGTTGCTGTGCAAACTGTGAATTGTGGTGAAAATAATGTTAATGTCATTACCATTATTGCTAGTAAAATTATTTACTTGTTTAATGTTTACTTGTTTGCCATCTATAAAAATTTGCTTGTTGAATAAGCATTTGTTGGATTCGCCGTGTAAAAAATTATCTAAAGTTTTAGTAATAATATTTGTAGAGTTCACAAAAAAAATGAAATTCCTATAGCCTGCATTATAGAGTTCTAATATTAAAGATGCCATAACCAAAGTTTTACCACTCCCTGTTGCCATGTTAAATAGTAACTGCATGGGTTTTTCTTTAAAAGGGAAGTTGTTTTGCATATAGGCGTTAAAGATTGCCAAGGCTTCTTTTTGATAGTCTCTTAGTTCGTGGCTAATATTATCTTCAATATATGTGGGTATAACATAGTTGTTTATAGATTGTTGCCCAACTTGTTTAATAATTTGTTCTTTTAAGCTTTCATTGTTTTCTGTCAATTTATTACCTATTTTGCTGATGTTGATATAGCTTAATTATTTTATGCCCTAAGTAAATTCATTAAATAAATTTAGTTAAATTATAAAATTGTTCACTAAAGGTGATATCTTCATGCGTGATATTTGCACTGTATTTTTCTTGGGCAAAGTTTTTAAATTCAAAGGGAATGTACAACATATTTTTATTTAAACACTCTATTAAGATATTTTGGCTTCTGGCAATGTTAGTTTGTTGAAATTTTCTAAATTCTTATTAAACTCATCGCTATTAATTTTGTAGTTTAAAAGCGATTCCTTTGCAATACGTTGCCAAGTGTTCCATAAATTATCTATATTTTCACAGGCTAAAATTTCATTTATAAAAACTTGGTTATAGGGGGCTAATTCCATATAAATGTACTCGCCACCGCCCTGCCAATTAACACTTTTTGATATTCCGCCTTGGCTCCCCATGTATTACCTTATTGATGCGTTCCTTAGTAATGCTTTCAATGTAATCCATTTGCTCTATCATTGTCCACCTGCGGTTTAGCTTGTGGGCAACAGCTCCCGTTGTGCCACTTCCTGCAAAGAAGTCTAAGACTATGTCGCCCTCTTGGGTAGAGGATTCTATTATTTTTTTAATTAAATTTTCTGGTTTGGGAGTTGAAAATTCTTCGGTATCACCAAATAAAGATTCAATTTCTTTTCTCCCAACAGTTGTTCCCCCATAATTTAATATAGATAATAAAAATGTTGTTCTTCTATCATCGGTGGGAATAATAAGTCTTGGTTGTTTGTTCCCATCACTTCCCCAATAAATTAGATTATCTTTTATTAGTTGTTCTATTTTATCCTTACTCCATTTCCACTGTTTTGTAAATGTATCTCCATTAGGATTTGTAATAGTAAAATAATTATTGTGGTCTGTTCTTTCATTCTTAGTATTGATAGCTAAATTGGCTGTTTGTACCTCATTTTCCTTACCAAGTAGTGGTTCTTTAACTTTATTAAATTGAATTTCTGTATAGTTTTTATATGCACAAATAATATACTCATGTATTCTTCGTATTGTCCTTGTTTGTTTTAATGTACCAGATGAACCCTCAAACTCTTTATTCCAAATTAAAACTTCCGTATTTGCCTGCCGAAAATTTCATCCATCAGCACTTTTAAATATGCTTGTTCATTATCATCTATCTGCACAAAAATAACCCCATCGTCCCTTAATAGCTCTTTTGCTACCTCTAGCCGATTCTTCATAAATGTTAGCCATGTTGAATGGTTAAATTTATCATTATATTTAAAACTATCATTGCCTGTATTGTATGGGGG
>CANHGT010000028.1 GCA_947460385.1 Alphaproteobacteria bacterium | reverse complement strand
TGCGATGTAGATATTGTTATTCCACGAGCTCTTTCTTCTGGACTTTTATCTATTTGATCAAACGGTATCGCTTCCCCACCATTTGCCTCGCCCATTATCTTCGTAATGGCCGCTGTTAATGTGGTTTTACCATGATCAACGTGTCCTATAGTACCTATGTTGCAATGTGGCTTACTCCTATTAAACTTCTCTTTCGCCATGTCTTTCTCCCTTGATTTATCTATATTTACTATTTACTAGCATATTTTGCTTTAATTTCTGTAGCCACATTCTCAGGAACTTGAGCATAATGAGAGAACTGCATTGTATACTGTGCTCTACCTTGACTCATAGACCTAAGATTATTAACGTATCCAAACATACTAGCTAGTGGTACAGCCGCATTAATAACTTTAGCGTTACCACGACTATCCATGCTAGATATTTGACCTCTTCTACTGTTTAAATCACCTATAATGTCTCCCATATAATCTTCTGGGGTAATTACTTCAACACTCATAATAGGCTCTAATAATTTAGGAGAAGATTTTTGCATACCTTCTCTAAATGCTGCTCTAGCAGCTATTTCAAAAGCTAAACTACTCGAATCTACATCATGATAAGCACCATCATATACTTCAGCCTTTATATCAACAACAGGGAAGCCAGCAATAATACCGCCTGCTAATGATGCTTCTAAACCTTTTTCAACTCCAGGGATATATTCTCTAGGAATATTACCACCAACTACAGTATTTACAAATTGAAATCCTGTACCTGGTTCTAATGGTTCAAACTTAATTTTAACTCTAGCAAATTGACCTGCACCACCACTTTGTTTTTTGTGGGTATAATCAATATCAGCAGGTTTAGAAAATGTTTCACGATAAGCTACCTGTGGAGCACCAACATTCGCTTCAACTTTAAACTCTCTTTTCATTCTATCAACTATTATTTCTAAATGTAATTCTCCCATTCCAGCAAGAACTGTTTGACCACTCTCTTCATCTAAATGAACTCTTAATGATGGGTCTTCAGCCACTAAACGAGAAAGAGCCATACCCATTTTTTCTTGATCTGCCTTTGTCTTAGGTTCTACAGCTATTTCCATCACAGGATTTGGAAACTCCATTCTTTCTAAAACAACGGGATTAGCCATATCACACAAAGTGTCTCCTGTTGTTGTATCTTTCAAACCAACTAAGGCAACAATATCACCAGCTTCTGCTACTTTAATTTCTTCTCTTTGGTTAGCATGCATTAACAACATTCTACCAACACGTTCCTTTTTATCTTTCACAGAATTTAAAACTGAAGAGCCACTTTCTAACTTACCAGAATATATTCTACAGAAAGTTAGATTACCAACAAAAGGATCATTCATAATTTTAAAAGCTAAACCAACAAAAGTATCTTCAGAATCATTCTTCTTAATGATAATTTTATCTTTATCTTCCATATCTGTGCCTTCAATATCTTTCAAATCTCTAGGAGAAGGCAAATAATCTACAACTGCATCTAGTAACGGTTGAACACCCTTATTCTTAAAGGCTGAACCACATAAAACAGGAACAAAAAGACTACTAACAGTACCTTTTCTTATACATTTTTTTATATCAGCAACAGAAATTTCTTTACCATCAAGATAATCTGACATTAAATCATCATCTAATTCAACAACTTTCTCTATTAAAGCAGACCTTAATTTTTCAGCTTTAGCTTTTAAGTTATCTGGAATTTCTTGATAGTCGAACTTAGCACCTAACTCTTCGTTATGCCAAATAACAGCACGATTCTCTACTAAATCTACAAGACCTATAAAATCACTTTCTAATCCAATAGGAATTTGCAATAGCAACGGATAAGCACCTAATCTATCAATGATCATTTCAACGCATCTATCAAAACTTGCACCAGTTCTATCCATTTTATTTACAAAACAAATTCTAGGAACATTATACTTATCTGCTTGCCTCCACACAGTCTCAGACTGAGGCTCAACACCAGCTACACCGTCAAAAACAGCTACAGCACCATCTAAAACTCTTAAAGACCTCTCAACTTCAATAGTAAAATCAACGTGACCTGGTGTATCTATTATATTGATTCTATGATCATTCCAAGCACAAGTAGTAGCTGCAGAAGTAATAGTTATACCTCTTTCTTGCTCTTGTTCCATCCAATCCATAGTTGCAGTACCTTCATGTACCTCTCCTATTTTATAAGAACGACCAGTGTAATATAATATACGCTCTGTAGTAGTTGTTTTACCAGCATCTATATGAGCCATAATTCCAATGTTGCGATAACGATCTAAACCAATCTTCTGTTCTGACATACTAACCCCTTACCAACGATAGTGAGCAAAAGCTTTGTTTGCTTCAGCCATTTTATGTGTATCTTCTTTCTTCTTAACCGATGTCCCTCTATTATTTGACGCATCAAACAATTCATTACATAATTTTTCTACCATGGCTTTCTCAGATCTTTTTTTAGAAATAGAAATTAACCATCTAATAGCCAAAGCATCTCTTCTATTTGGAGCAACTTCAATAGGAACTTGATAAGTAGCACCACCAATTCTTCTAGATTTTACTTCAACAGATGGCTTTACATTTTCAACTGCTTCATAGAAAGCTTCTACTTGTGGCTTACCCGACTTAGCAGACAACATATCTAAAGCACCGTAAAGAATTTTTTCTGCTACAGACTTTTTACCATCTAACATTAAACAATTAACAAATTTACTAACTAACATATCTTTATATTTAGGATCAGGTAAAACTAACCTTTTTTCCGCTGCATGACGACGAGACATATTCTTTACTCCCTAACTTTTCTTCGGCTTTTTAGATCCATACAAAGAACGTCTTTTACGCCTTTTTTCTAGACCTTGAGTATCCAACGTACCCCTAATAATGTGATAAGCAACCCCTGGCAAGTCTTTCACCCTACCACCACGAAGTAAAACAACTGAATGCTCCTGTAAGTTATGCCCTTCACCTGGAATATACGCAGTAACTTCATATTTATTCGTTAATCTAACCCTAGCAACTTTTCTTAATGCTGAATTAGGTTTCTTCGGCGTAGTTGTGTAAACTCTAGTACAAACACCCCTTCTCTGAGGACAAGCCTCTAAAGCTGGAACTCTGTTTCTACTTAAAACCTTTTTTCTTGGCTTTCTTATCAATTGGTTAATTGTTGGCATAATACTCCTTATAATTACCTATCTAATTAATACTACAATCGTACCTAACATTCTACAAACAAAAATATTAATAGAACTTTAATTATACTACATTTTAATTTAAAGTTAGTCAAGCACTTTATAAAAAAACTTCATACCGTCATTAATACTGTTAAGGTACTACTTTATCTTTATACTGTCTTAACATAAACCCTGTTCCTGCAGGTATTAATCTACCCACAATGATATTTTCTTTTAATCCTTCCAATCTATCCTCTTTGCACATTAACGCTGCCTCAGTTAAAATTTTAGTGGTTTCTTGGAATGAAGCAGAAGATATAAACGATTGAGTCTGCAATGAAGCTCTAGTTATACTCTGTAATACTGATCTATATTGCATTGGTTGCTTACCTTCAGATTCTAACACCCTGTTAGTTTCCATAGCTTCTAATTTATCTAATTGAATGCCTGCAACACACATAGAATCACCAGAATCCATAACTTCCACTTTTTGTAACATTTGACGTACAACTACCTCAATATGCTTATCGTTGATATTAACCCCTTGCAACTTATAAACTTCTTGAACTTCGTTAATCATATATGCAGCTAAGGCTGCAACACCTTTAGTTCTTAAAATATCATGAGGATTTATAGGTCCATCTGTTAAACTTTCGCCTTTCTCTATATAATCACCAGGATACACTACTAACTGTTTATCTCTTGGAATAATATACTCCACAAACAAATTAGGATCTTCTTTGCTTCTAACAACAATTGTTTTGCGGGTTTTATGATCATTGCCGTACTCAACTACCCCTGACATATCTGTAATATATGCTGCATCTTTATATTTCCTAGCTTCAAATAACTCAATAACTCTAGGCAAACCTCCTGTAATATCTCGGGTTTTAGCTGATTCTTTTGGAATTCTTGCTATTACATCACCTGGTTTGATATGTTGACCAATATTAGCAGAAATAATGGTATTTGGCTGTAACAAATAACTGATTTCATTTTTATTGACTACACCTTCCTGATTCAAGATAATTCTTGGTTTCAAAGAAGCCATGCGACTATTTTGTTTCCAGTTGATTACTACTTTTGACGTCATACCTGTTGCTTCATCTGTTTGTTGGCTTAAAGATATACCATCTTGTAAATCTTCATAATCTACAGTTCCTTCAAACTCGGTAATTACAGGCATAGTAAATGAATCCCACTCTGCTACTTTAAAATTATAATTTACTGCTTCATTGTCTCCTATATACAATTTAGCACCATATGGAAGTTTTTGTCTAAATTTTTCTTGACCTCTTCCATCAATAATTACTAGCTCGGTACTACGGCTCATAACGATATTACTACCTTCTGAATTCACAACAACCCTACAGTTTACTAATTTAACAACCCCGTCTACTGGAGCATCAATACTATTCTTCTCTGCTACACCTTGTGCAGCTCCACCTATATGGAATGTTCTCATAGTAAGCTGTGTTCCTGGCTCACCAATAGATTGTGCTGCAACAACCCCAACGGCTTCACCTAGGTTCACTAAATAACCTTTTGATATGTCTCTACCATAACATTTACGACATACCCCACGTCTTTCTTTACAGGTTAAAGCTGAACGAACTTCAACTTTATCTAACCCGCTACTATCAAGTACATGAGCCAATGCTTCATCTATATAGCTATCTGCAGGAATAACAACTTTTTTTGTTTCAAAATCAATTACATCTTGAACAACAAAACGACCTAAGCATCTTTCGCCTAAAGATTCTACTATAGCACCACCCTCAATTAAAGCTTTTACTTCAATACCACTCTTGATGCCACAGTCTTCACTTGTAACAATGATATCTTGTGCCACATCGACTAAACGACGAGTTAGATAACCAGCATTTGCTGTTTTTAATGCGGTATCGGCCAAACCTTTTCTAGCACCATGAGTTGAATTAAAATATTCAAGAACTTGTAGCCCCTCTTTAAAATTAGATATAATTGGAATTTCAATGATTTCACCTGATGGCTTAGCCATTAATCCTCTCATTCCTGCTAATTGTTTCATTTGAGCTATAGAACCCCTAGCACCTGAATGAACCATAATGTAAACAGAGTTGACTGGTTTGCCCTCTTCTAATTTAAACATTTCTTTCATCATGTCATCTGCTACTTTATTTGTGCATGATGTCCAAGCATCAATTACTTTATTATATCTTTCACCATTAGTAATTAAGCCTTCTTGATATTGCTTAGTGTACTCTTCAATTTTTAGCTCGGTCGCTTCTACAATTTTTTCTTTAGTATCTGGAATAATTAAATCATTTTTACCAATAGAAATACCTGCCTTACAAGCAATTTCAAAGCCTAATTGCATAATACTATCTACAAATTCAACTGTAGATTTTTGTCCACAGGTTCTATAAATGTAATCTATTAAGCTACTTACTTCTTTTTTAGTAAACAATTTATTTACTACAGAAAATGTTACCAGATTGTGCTTTGGTAATTTTTCAAATAAAATAATTCGCCCTGGAGTTGTGTCTACTATGCTTGAATCAGTTAATCTATATTTTATTTTACTATGATAGCTAACTACTTTGTTATATAAAGCATTTTCAACTGCCGAAATACTTCCAAAAACTTTACCTTCACCTGGCTCGCCATCTCTATCTATAGATAAATAGTACAGCCCTAAAACAATATCTTGAGATGGAACTAAAATTGGCTTACCATTGGCAGGCGATAAAATATTATTGGTAGACATCATTAGCACTCTTGCTTCAAGCTGAGCCTCTAAAGATAACGGTACGTGAATTGCCATTTGATCTCCATCAAAATCGGCGTTAAATGCTGTACATACAAGTGGGTGTAAATGAATGGCTTTACCTTCAATTAGTTTTGGCTCAAAAGCTTGAATTCCTAACCTATGAAGAGTTGGTGCACGGTTCAATAACACTGGGTGTTCTTTAATAACTTCTTCAAGAATATCCCAAACTTCAGGTCTTTCTTTTTCTAACATTCTTTTTGCTATTTTAATAGTAGATGCAATGCCATAAAGTTGTAACTTAGAGTAAATAAAAGGTTTAAATAATTCTAAAGCCATTTTTTTAGGTAAACCACACTCATGTAATTTTAAATAAGGACCTACTGTAATAACTGAACGACCAGAATAATCAACCCTTTTACCTAAAAGATTTTGTCTAAACCTACCTTGCTTTCCTTTTAACATATCTGCAAAAGATTTTAAAGGTCTTTTGTTTCCATCGGTAATTGGATTACCACGCTTGGTATTATCAAAAAGTGCATCAATAGATTCTTGCAACATTCTTTTTTCATTTCTTACTACAATGCTAGGAGCACCTAATTCTAACAATCTTTTTAAGCGATTATTTCTATTAATTACTCTACGATACAAATCATTTAAGTCAGATGTAGCAAAACGTCCCCCATCTAGTGGAACTAATGGTCTTAAATCTGGAGGCAACACAGGTAACACGTCCATCACCATCCATTCAGGACGAGACTTAGACAAACTCATTGACTCAACGATTTTTAATTTCTTTAATAATTTTTTAGACTTAATGTCTGAACTAGTTTCTTTTAAAGCTATCCTTAACCTTTGCGATTCTAAGTCTAAGTCTAAATTTACTAAAATTTCTTTAATAGCTTCTGCACCCATTTCAGCCCTAAATGAGTTGTCGCCAAATTGTTCAAGTGCAATTCTATATTCTTCTTCAGATATAACTGCATTAATATCAAAGGTAGTGGCACCAGGATCAATAATTATATATTTTTCAAAATATAATACTTTCTCTAAATCTTTAATATTTATATCTAAAATAATGCCAATTTTACTTGGTACAGATTTCAAAAACCAAACATGAACCACGGGGGCGGCTAATTCAATATGCCCCATTCTTTCACGCCTAACCTTTTGCTGAATCACTTCAACACCACATTTTTCACACACTACGCCTTTATATTTCATGCGTTTATATTTACCACATAAACATTCATAATCTTTTACAGGACCAAATATCTTAGCACAAAATAAACCATCTTTTTCTGGTTTAAAAGTACGATAATTGATAGTTTCAGGTTGTTTTACTTCCCCATAAGACCACGAACGTATTTTTTCTGGCGAAGCAATTGATATGGCTATAATATCAATATCATTAGGATTATTTTTTTGCTCTGATTTCTTTACAATTTCACTCATGCGTAACTCCTATGGTAATTTTCTTATATAATTAAATTATTTATAAATTTAATTATTGGCGTATTAATTGTTAGTGTATTTATATACAATGCGAATCAATACGACAATATTAAAATACAATAGCTTAATTATATTTCTAATTTAGTTAATAGCTTTTTTTTTCATTTCTAAATTTAAACATAAAGACCTTAACTCTTTAACTAAAACATTAAATGATTCGGGGATTCCTGTTTCAAAGGTTTCATCTCCCTTAATTATAGTCTCATAAACATGAGTTCTACCATTTTGATCATCAGATTTCACAGTTAACATCTCTTGTAATAAATATGCAGCACCATAAGCTTCCAATGCCCACACTTCCATTTCTCCAAATCTTTGTCCACCAAATTGAGCTTTACCCCCAAGTGGTTGCTGGGTAATTAAACTATATGGACCTATAGACCTAGCATGAATTTTGTCTTCAACTAAATGATGTAATTTTAACATATAGATATAACCAACAGTTACTTCTCTTTCAAAAGGTTCACCTGTCCTACCATCATATAAAACACTTTGACCGCTATGATCCAAACCTACTAGATCAAATAAATCATCAATATCTTTTTCTTTAACTCCATCAAAAACTGATGTGGCTACAGGCATACCACCCCTAATATTATTACACAAAGCTAAAATTTCTTTATCTGTTAATTTTTTAATTTGCTCAATCTCATTGAAGCCATAACATTTTAACAGATAATCTCTAATTTCTTCAATCTTAATTTTAGAAGCATTATAATTATCTAACATTGTATTGATTTGTTTGCCAATGTTAGCTGCAGCCCAACCTAAATGTACTTCAAGTATCTGACCAACATTCATACGAGAAGGAACACCTAATGGGTTTAAACAAATATCTACAGGAGTACCATCCTCCAAATAAGGCATGTCTTCCACTGGTAAAATTTTTGATACAACACCTTTATTACCATGGCGTCCTGCCATTTTATCTCCAGGTTGTAACTTTCTTTTAACGGCTATAAATACTTTTACCATTTTAAGAACGCCCGCTTGTAAATCATCACCTTTTTTCAAAGATTCAATTTTATCTTCGTATGCTTTATTAATTTTACTAACTGATAAATCAAAATCTTTCATAATTTCGCTTAAAGATGAAGCAATACCTTTGTCTTTTAAAACAAATTTTGAAATTTCAGATAAATTATTGGTAATTTTATTTTTATCTAAAATATCACCTTTGTTATAATTCTTAGCACTTACAATTTCTTGACCATCTATTAAATCTAAAACTCTATTACGATATGATGAGTCTAAGAGTCTATACTCTTCTTCCCTTTCTTTGCTCATAAGTTCAATATGAGTGCGTTCCATTACTTGAGAATAAACATCTTTATCTACCCCTCTTCTTGAAAAAACACGAACTCCAATTACTGTTCCTGTAATGCCTGAAGGTACTTTTAAAGAAGTATCTTTAACATCATAAGCTTTTTCACCAAAAATAGCCCTTAATAGTTTTTCTTCTGCAGTAATAACATTTTCTGCTTTTGGAGTAACCTTACCTACTAAAATATCACCAGGCTTAACATCAGCACCTACATATACAATTCCTGATTCGTCAAGATTTTTTAATGCTTCGTCCCCTACATTTGGAATATCAGATGTAATATCTTCTGCTCCTAATTTAGTGTCTCTAGCTACTACTTCAAATTCTTCAATATGAATTGAAGTAAAAGTATCATTTTTAACTAACCTTTCAGAAATTAATATAGAATCTTCAAAGTTATATCCATTCCAAGGAACAAAAGCCACTAATACATTTTTACCTAAAGATAATTCACCTTTGTCAATAGATTGACCATCTGCAATAATATCTCCCGCTTTAACATAATCACCTAGTTGAACTAAAGGCTTTTGATTCACGCAAGTATTATGGTTAGACCTTTGAAATTTTTTCAAATTGTATATATCGGAACCCATAGCTACTTCATTATTAATAGAACTAGGCTGAATAACAATTTTTGTACTATCTACATAATGCACTATACCTTCACGGTGAGCAAAAATAACTCCCCCTGTATCTCTTGCCACAATACCTTCCATGCCTGTTCCAACAATAGGAGCTTCCGATCTTAACAAAGGTACCGCTTGACGTTGCATGTTTGCACCCATGAGGGCTCTATTAGCATCATCGTTTTCTAAGAAAGGAACAAGTGCGGCTGCCACTGAAACTAATTGCTTCGGAGAAACATCTATATAATCAATATCTTCAGGAGGACACAAATTTAACTCACCATTAATACGACAACTTACCAAATCACTAATGAATTTATTATTTTCATCAATAGAGCTAGTAGATTGTGCTATAACATGACCGTGCTCTTGAGTAGCATTCATATATACAACTGTATCTGTAACAACGCCTTTTTTTACTTTACGATATGGTGTTTCTAAAAATCCATATCTATTAATGCGTGAATAAACGGCCAAAGAATTAATTAAACCAATATTTGGACCTTCAGGTGTTTCAATTGGGCAGATTCTACCATAATGTGTAACATGAACATCACGAACTTCAAAAGAAGCTCTTTCTCTAGTTAATCCTTTAGGACCTAACGCCGACAACCTTCTTTTATGAGTAATTTCAGATAGAGGATTAGTTTGATCCATAAATTGAGATAATTGAGATGTACCAAAGAACTCTCTTAAAACAGCTTGAACAGACTTAACATTAATTAAATCTGTTGGAACTAGCTCATCTGCAGCGGCCATTTTTTCATAAATAGTTTTTTCCATTTTTGTAAAAGTAATACGCAATTCATTTTCTATTAATTCTCCAACTGAACGTACTCTTCTATTGCCTAAATGATCTATATCATCAACTACGTCCACTCCACTTCTAATATTCATTAAAGTTTTAATAACATTAACAATATCTTGCTTTGTTAGAACTCTTACGCTTTCTGGAGTATCTGTTTTAAAACGCTCATTCATTTTCATGCGACCAATTATAGATAAGTCGTACCTTTTACCTTGAAAGAATAATGAATGAAATAAATCTTCTGCTACCTCAATATTTGGGGCATCTGTAGACTTAACAATTTTATAAATTTCATTTAAAGCTGTAAAACGATCAAGATTCCTATCTGCTAAAACAGTATTTAAAACATAAGAACCTACTTCCATGTTATCAATCATTAATACTTCAAAGCTATTTACTTCTTTTTCTATGGACTCTAGATTTTCTTTGGTGATTTCTTCGCCTGTTTCAATAATAATAGATGAACCTGAGAATATTGTATTAGCAATATTTTTACCTATAATTTCCCCATCATTAACTATCACTTTAGCGATATTTTTTCTTTCTATTTTCTTGAGAATACCAGCATTAATTGTGGTTTCTGCTTTTACTAACACTTCTTTAGTAGATGAATCTATTAAATCAAAAGAAAGTTTTCTGCCCTTATAAAAATTAGGAACAAAATCCATTTCATATTGATTAGAACCCAATTTGTTCACTGTTAATTTGTCGTAAAAAGTATCTAGAATCTCTTCATTAGACATTCCTTCAACTGTTGTGGCATCTAAAATTTTACCTTCTTTTTTGGCTTTTCCTCTTAAATTATCAGATTTAGTTCCATCTAATGATCTTAATAGGCATAATAGAGAGATTTTTTTACGCTTATCAATTCTTACATATAATAGATCTTTACTATCAAATTCAATATCTAACCAAGACCCTATATGAGGAATAATACTAGCACCATACAACATTCTACCAGGATTACTTTTTCCTTTATCATGATCAAAAAATACACCTGGCGATCTATAAATTTGTGAAACAACAACTCGCTCAGTACCATTAATAATAAAGGTACCACCTGAAGTCATTATTGGAATATCGCATACATATACTTCTTGCTCTTTTACATCTCTAACAGAAACCATGCCTGTATTACTATCTAAATTATTAGACAATAATCTAAACTTCATTTTCAATGGCAAAGAATAACTAACATCTTTGTGCTTACATTCGTCAACACTATACTTTGGCTCTTCTAAAGAATATTCCAGAAATTCTAAAATAAATCTACCATCATAACTATGAATTGGAAAAATTGAAGCTAATACAGATTGCAATCCGTCATCTTCTCTTTGATCGGTAGAAACTCCTAGCTGAAGAAATTTTTCATAAGACTTAGTTTGCATTTCAATTAAATCGGGAATAACAGCTCCAGATTTTATTTTACTGTAGTCTCTACGAATTCTAATATTGTTATTTACACCTTGCATTAAAAAAAATCCTTAAATTTGAATTACAAAACCACACAAACAACCTATCTAACTTTATAATACAAATACCACACCAAAAATTTTTGGTGTGGTATTTCTATTAAGCCAAATAATCCTTAAATTACTTAACTTCTACTTTAGCACCAGCTTCTTCTAATTTTTTCTTAATTTCAGCAGCTTCTTCTTTTTTAACATCAGATTTAATTGTTTTAGGAGCACCATCAACAATATCTTTTGCTTCTTTTAATCCTAAACCAGTAATTTCTCTTACAGCTTTAATAACACCAATCTTGTTATCTCCTGCTCCAGCTAAAACTACTTCAAAAGCATCTTTTTCTTCAGCTGCAGCTACAGGTGCAGCAGCTACAGGTGCAGCAGCAGCTACAGCAGTAACTCCCCAATGTTCTTCTAATTTCTTAGATAATTCTGCAGCTTCTACAACTGTTAATTTTGAAAGTTCTGCAACTAATTTGTCTAAATCTACCATTCTTAATCTCCTAGATTATTCAATTTTTATAAAAAATAATTTATTTTTGCTCTGAATACGCACTTAAAACACCCACTAAATTTGTAGCAGGGGTTCTAGATACAACAACAAGTTTTGTAGCAGCAGCTGTTAACAAGCCAACTATCTTACCTCTTAATTCATCAAAAGAAGGCAAGGTAGCTAAATATGTAACTTCAGCAACCGACAACTTAATTCCATTGTAAGCTCCACCAACAATTGATAAGCTTTGATTTTTCTTAGAAAAATCAAGCAATACTTTTGCACAAGCAACAGGTTCATCTCCCCATACTATGGCTGTTGGACCAACAAAAAAATCATTTAAAACAGTGTTTTGTGTATCACCTGTGGCTATAGAAGCTAAGCTGTTTTTCACAACTTTGAAACTTATATCATGCTTGGACATATCCTTTCTTAAAGACTCCATTTCAGCAACAGTTAGTCCTTTATAGTGAACAACCATTACCGATGAGTATTTTTGAAAAACATTGTTCAAATCAGAGATAAGACTTTGCTTTTCTAAGCGTTTCACTAAGTTTCTCCTATTAATAATTAACAACATTAAACAAGTTTTAACCTTCATAGTTTCCTATGAAGCACCCCGCCCAGTGAAGAATATTTGCGTATTCTGACACTGTCTACTTAGGAAATTAAGCAATATTAATTACACCTAAGGTCTTGGACAGGAATTCTTTTAGTTATTTTAAATAACCTATCTTTTATATTAAATAACTACTTAGTTAAAGCACTAGCTATGTCTATTTTTAAACCAACACCCATAGTTGAACTTAATGTGGCTTTAACAAAATAACTACCCTTTGCACCAGTTGGCTTTGCTTTACTTAAAGCTTCAAATAAAACTTTAGTGTTTTCTACTAATGCAACTTCTGAAAAGCTTAATTTTCCTAAACCACAATGTATAATACCAGTTTTTTCAACTCTAAATTCTATTTGGCCACCTTTCGCTGCTTTTACCGCATCTTTAACATTTACAGTAACACTTCCTAACTTAGCATTTGGCATTAAACCCTTAGGTCCTAAAATTTTAGCAACTCTACCTAAAACAGCCATCATATCAGGAGTAGCTATACATTTTTCAAAGTTTATTTCACCTTTTTCAATTTGTTCCACTAAGTCTTCAGCACCTACTATATCAGCCCCTGCATCTTTAGCTTCTTGAGCTTTTTCGCCCTTAGCAAAAACTGCTACAGAAACAGTTTTACCAGTGCCATGAGGAAGAATTGTAACCCCTCTTACTAACTGATCGGAATGTTGTGGATTAACACCTAACTTAACCGCCACATCTAAAGTTTCATCAAACTTTACTGTACTATTACTTTTTAATAAACTAACAGCTTCTGCCAACGAATAAACTTTATTTTTATCTATTGAACTATTAACCTTAGCAAGCCTTTTTGACAATTTTGCCATAACTACCCCTCTATTTCTAAACCCATTGAACGAGCTGAACCTGAAATCATATTACATGCTGATTCTAGACTATCTGTATTCATATCTACCATTTTAGCTTTCGCTATTTCTCTAATTTTATCCATGCTGATTGTTCCAACATAAGATCTACCAGTAGTAGATGAACCCTTAACAACGCCAGAATGTTTCTTTAGAAACCATGAGATAGGAGCTTGTTTAGTAATAAATGTAAAACTACGATCTACATAAACAGTAATTACAACAGGAACTGGCATTCCTGCTTCTACTGATTGGGTATGAGCATTAAATGCTTTACAAAATTCCATTATATTAACCCCTGCAGGTCCTAAAGTAGAACCTAATGAGGCTGGAGCAGCTTGATTAGCTGGTATTTGAGACTTAATTATAGTCTGTACTTTTTTAGCCATATATAAACCTCTTAAATTAATAAAATAAGGTATGTAGTAATAAACTTTTGCGTGTTTCCTACAATTTTAAATAAACAATATAAAAATATACTCTTTATTAGATAAAGTCAAACAAATAATTTTATTTTTTAACTAGATAAAACATAAGATGCAAAATAAAAATACTATACAACACGCTCAACTTGACTATATTCTAAATCTACTTTGGTCATTTTACCAAAAATAGAAACAAAAATTTGCATCTTACCTTTGTCTTCATAGACTTGTGCAACATTGCCCTCAAAAGATGCAAAAGGACCTTCAATAATTTTAACCCTTTCACCAAGATTAAATTTGATTTGCTCTTTAACCTCAATACTATTTCTATTTTCTGTTGATGAAATTAACTTTTCAACTTCGCTATCTGCTACAGGAAAAGGCATACCATCTTGGTTTTTTGAGCCAACAAAGTCTGATACTTTATCTATATTTTTAATTAAATGGAGTAAACCCTCAGATAAATTCATAAGAATAAAAACATAACCTGGCATAAACACTCTTTTAATGCTCAACTTTTTACCATAGCGAACTTGGGTTACATCTTGTGTTGGAACTAGGATCTGAGCAATTCTATCTGCATGATTCTTCTTAGCAACCATTTCTTTGATACTGTTGGTTACTATTTGTTCATAACCTGAATACACTTGCAACACATACCAAGACATTCCCTCGGGCTTTTTAACTGACTCCGAACTATCTTTTACACTTGCCACTTGTGGATTTACGTCTTCCAATTTTGACTCCTAATTAATTTAAAACTTGTATTCAATTCTAAATACAAAATTATTAGCTCCCCAATTTCAATAAAAAACTAACAACACTAGATAAAATAGAATCTAAGGCAAAGAAATATAAGGAAGTTATAAAAACCATAAAAAATACAACCCCTGTTATATACAAAGCTTGCTTTTTATCAGTCCAAGTTATTTTAAAAAATTCTTGTTTAACCTGATTAAAAAAATCTAACGATTTACCTAACATCCTTATATCCTTTTATGTTTGTGGCAGGAGCGGGGGGCCTCGAACCCACAACCCTCGGTTTTGGAGACCGATACTCTACCAATTGAGCTACACTCCTACAAAACAAGAATTAGCAACAAAGCTAACCCTTATAATTTTTAACCAATAATTTTTGAAACAATACCTGCTCCAACTGTTCTTCCACCTTCTCTTATAGCAAATCTTAATTTATCTGACATTGCTATTGGAGACATTAATTCTACTGAAAACGATACATTGTCCCCAGGCATT
>CANHGT010000027.1 GCA_947460385.1 Alphaproteobacteria bacterium | reverse complement strand
TGTATCCTGCTTTTTTAATTGTATTTGTTATATTGTTTGTGAATTTTTATGATAATTATATTGTAAGATCAGTGGTTATGAAGTCTGCATACGAAAATTATTTTGTAAAAATTAAAGAACAAGCAAAAAATTTAACAGAAAATGATGTTATATATGTAGATACAGTACAGCCTTTTAATAACAGCAACGTATATCCAAAAAAATACCGTGAAAATATGTGGGTATGGCCAAAGAATGAAGATACATTAGTATATTATCGTAAATTTTTAAAAATAAAACCACAGCTTCAAATAAAAGAAAATAAATAAAAAATTACTTTTATTTATAAAAACAGCAGAACAACTACGAGGGTTACAGCCATTTGTAACCCTCTTATGTTATTTATAATAAGCTTTAGAACTATCATCTCTGAATGGGCTTTTTATATCAAAGTTAAAGAACACCCTTTTTCATTATTTTTCTATACATAATATAATATATGCAAAAATTCAATATATATCCTATACACTCTACAATAATTACCCCAGAAATACTTAACTTGCTAAAATTTACTACAACATATAAAAGAGGCACAACAATAAATACTTTATTAATTAAACTAAATAATAATGGATAATTACCATACTGCAGTCCTCTTAATGTGGCTTTTGATACTATAGACAAGCACCTACTAGGCTCCCAAATAATTCCTAACAACAAGCAAAGTAATAAGTATTTAAGAACAGCAGTACTAGCACTATAAAAATCAATTGTTAGCCAAACAAACAGTATTACAGAGGCAGTAATAATTATATTCATAGTAAAAGCTACAACTATATATAATTTAGCATATTCTTTTATTTTTTGTATGTTGTTGGCACCAAATAAGGTTGATATATGCAATTGCACCACAATACCAAAGGCAATAGAAATAGTCATAGGGATTGTTAAAAAATTATGAGCATGGGTTTTTGCAGAAAGCATTTCCTGCCCCATTTTAGATAAAAAAACCATAATAATAAATTGTATCCCTTGATGCAACAAAGGCTCTAATATAGATGCAAAGCCTAAATTCTTAATGCCAATAAAAACATTTTTAAAATATAGCTTGTTGTAGGTAAATAGCTGAATATTATTCCTAGATATAATAAAGTAATATATGGGAATTACAACAATAACCGATAAACAACTAGCCAAAGCAATAGATTTTACCCCCCAATGAAACAAGTATACTCCGCTATAATTAAATATTACATTACATAAAATAATTATAATTACTAGAATTAAATTATATTTGCCTTTGTTAATAGCATAAAGGATATAAACAAAATATTGAAAAATATTATATAAGATAAAAAAAGGTAGCATAAATACTAAATATTCTAAAGCATAATTTTTGGCTTCTATATCTATGTGTAAACTATTTAAGATAATGTCTTTCATTAACCAAAAACTACTTACTACAACCACAGCAACAAAAATAGATAGTAGAAGACCTAAGGAGGCTATTTGGTTAAAATCTTTATTGATTGTCCCCTTACTTTGATACAAACTATTATTCACCATACTTTGTACAAACAAAGTAATAATTTGTTGCGACATATAAATAAAAGACATAATGCTTCCTACGCCGATGGCAGACTTATAAGAGATTTTTTCTAAAAAAATGAAATCTATGGTGGTAATTGAAAACTCAACAAATAAAGTTAAAACAATAAAAAGCCATTGCCAAAAATAAGGAGTTTTATATATTGGGTAAAGATATTTATTAAAAATATTGAAAAGCACACCTCAAGGTTAGTTAATATGCTAAGAATAGACATTAAAAATTGTTTATATTATGTAATATTTCTCTTGTTTTGACAATATATATTTAGTGTGTTAGGATATCTTACTCATTCCTCATTATTCATAAATAACTATTGGTATTTTCATGTTGATGTTTAGGTATTTTGTAATCTTAATCTTAATATACTCCTGTAACATTTTGTATGCCAATGCAGGGGAAGATGAATTTGAAATAATCAACCTAGAGCCAACCATAGTTGAAAGTAAATCAATACAAGATAATGGTACTTATTCTATACAGCGTATTAGTAGAAAAGAAATTGAAAGTTACGGTGCTAGCTCGCTAGTTGAAGTATTAAAAAGCCAACCTAATATTACAATTAACACTATGGGAAGCTATGGTAATACTGCTAGCATTCGTTTAAATGGGGCAAAAAGTGCCCATGTAGTGATTTTGCTAGACGGGGTAAAAGTAAGTGATCCTAGCAACATAGATTCTTTTTTTGATATAGGTCAAATTCCATTGTTTTTAATAGAAGAAATAGAAATAATTCGTGGCAATGCAGGAGTATTATATGGTAGTGGTGCATTAAGTGGAGTTATTAACATCAAAACTAGAGATTTTACAAGTAATACCCTAGCAGTAAGCCAAGAATTAGGCAGTTATTATAGCATGCAAAGTGATGCCGCCTTAGGTTTAGCATACAATCAATTGTCTTTAATGATGACTGTAAATTATTTTAGCACAGCAGGATATTCTTTAGCCAATTCCATTAATAATAACCCCACTGAAAATGATGGAGGTCAAGTACAAAGCATTAATTTCAAAGCAAAATATAAGTTTAATAAACAAGATTTTGTAGAATTATTTTTTCGTAATGGCTCTTTAAAAACAGACTACGACAACTTTAATTTTGAAACCCAACAAATAATAGATGAAGATAATTTATATAATACAAAAAATGAAGATTTTGGTTATTTACGCTTTAATTTTAATCTGTTTACAATTTTTAATTCTGAAATACTTGTATCTATGTTTAATACTGAAAGAGAATCTATTGAACATGATTATGCTTCTTTTTCTTATACAGGTCAAAATATGGAGTATCAATACAAGGGAGATATTACCTATAGTTTTATTAATTTAGGATTTGGTATTAATGTAATAGACCAAAAAAAGTTAGAGGGTGGATACAACGATTCATTGCTAGATACCGCTTATTTTATTACCCTGGAAGAAAGCATTACCCCAAGTTTCAGCACAGAACAAGGCTATAGATACAATATAAGAGATGACAATGGATATAAAAGGTCGTTTCAAAATGCATATAATTTAGGTTTCAATTATAGTCCTAATAAATATTTTAGCACCAAGTTCAACTATGGTTCATCTTTCAGATTGCCATCAATTATTGAAATACATTCATTAATGTTTGATGATAATTATCTGAATCCCGAGTATTCACAAGGTGTTAATCTTAGTTTTATTAGCAATAACTTTTCAAGCCATATAAATAATTTAATGATTAACTTCTTTTATTTAGATATAGATAATTTACTTTATTTTGAAAATCTTGGAGAAGATGATTCTAGGTATGTAAACAAAGGCAGTTACAACACCTATGGTTTTGATGTTAGTGTACCTGTGCAGATAGATAGTTTAACATTCACCTCTTCTTACACTTTAACCATATCTACAGATAGAATTGAAAAACGTTCATCAAGTTTATTACCAAAGCATAAAATATCTTTCAATGTAGAAAAACGTATTAATAATTTATCTTTATCTTTGCAAACTCTATTTATAAGCAAAACGATGGACTACACTTCACCTGCACAGCAAAGCCTTAAAGGATACACTTTATTCAACTCTACCATTATGCTCAATTTTAGCAATCAATCTAAATTTTATATTAGAATGGAAAATTTAACCAATACTAAATATCAAAATCAATATGGTTACAACACTAAAGGTCTATCAGCATATGGTGGAATACAATATATTTTTGGTAACTAAATAAAATAATAATTGACTAAAATATAGGCTTATTAATATAATATAAGAATATTAATAACCATTCTTACAAGTAGGATTTATAACACATGGAATTTAATGCTAACAAGCTTCAAAATGCAAAAACATACGATGTAGTAGTTATTGGTGGAGGGCATGCAGGCATGGAGGCGATGGCTGCCGCATGTAGAAAAGGATCTTCGGTTGTCTTAATTTCTATCTCTATTGAAGATATTGGCGAAATGTCTTGTAACCCTGCCATTGGTGGCTTAGGCAAAGGTCATATTGTAAGAGAAATTGACGCTCTTGATGGTCTTATGGGTAAAATTATAGACCAAGCAGGCATTCAATTTAGGGTGCTAAATGCATCTAAAGGGGCAGCAGTGCAAGGACCAAGAGCACAGGCAGATCGTCAATTATATAAAAAGTTTTCACGTGAAACATTATTTAATTACCAAAATACTTACGACCTAACCTTTGTAGAGGCAATGGTTGACGATATTATTATAGAAAATAACACCATTAAAAGCGTTGTTTTAAATAATGGGCAAATTATTCATACTAAAACAGTAATTCTAACTTCAGGAACTTTCTTAAATGGAGTTATTCATATAGGCAATAAACAATATTCAGCAGGACGCTTTGGTAACCCTGCTGCTAATAAATTGGGCGATAGATTAAAATCTTTAAATTTACAAATGGGTAGGTTAAAAACAGGAACTCCTGCACGCTTAAATGGTAAAACAATTAACTGGAGTATTCTTGAAGAACAACTTGGTGATAATCCGCCTGAACCTTTTTCTTTTATGAATAACTGTATTACAGTTCCACAAATTTCTTGCTATATTACTGAAACTAATGAAATTACCCATGATATTATTCGTAAAAACATTCATAGTTCTGCCATGTACTCTGGTAATATTGCAGGGGTTGGGCCTCGTTATTGTCCATCTATTGAAGATAAAGTGGTTAGATTTGCTAGTAAAAATAGCCATCAAATCTTCTTAGAACCAGAAGGTTTAAACGATGATACTATATACCCAAATGGTATTTCAACATCACTTCCCGAGGAAATTCAAGAACAATTTTTAAAATCTATTAAAGGCTTAGAAAATGTAGAAATATTAAGATACGCTTATGCCATAGAGTACGACTATGTTAATCCACAAGAATTAAAATTATCCCTTGAAACTAAAAGAATCAGTGGTTTATTTCTTGCCGGGCAAATTAATGGTACTACAGGATACGAGGAAGCAGGCGGGCAAGGTTTAATTGCAGGGGTTAATGCTAGTATGAAAGCCATGAACAGTAGTGATAACTTTATCATTTATAGAAATGAAGGTTATATTGGGGTTATGATTGATGATTTAGTACATCAAGGCGTTTCAGAGCCTTACCGTATGTTTAGTTCTAGGGCAGAATATCGTATGCTATTAAGGGCAGACAATGCCGACCAGCGACTAACACAAAAAGGTTATACTTATAATATAGTTACACCAGAACGCTATAATGCTTTTCAAAGTAAAATGCAAAAAATAGCCGATGCAAAAATGCTTTTAGGTTCCCTGCATATTAGCCCTAATAAACTAATTGAGAAAGGTATTCACATGAATCAAGATGGAGTAGTAAGAAGTGCCTTAGATATACTTTCTTTTTCTACAACTACCCCTGCCAATATTATCCATATTTGGCATGAAACATCTAGCATTAGCTTAGATATTTTTAAGATTATTGATACAGATTGCAAGTATTCTCATTATTTAAAAAAACAAGAAGAAGAAATTAAGCAATTTAAAAAAGATGAAAATAGCCTTATCCCCGAAGATATTAAGTATGAATGTATTAATGGTTTATCTGCTGAGCTTATAGAAAAGTTTAATCTTATACGCCCTGAAAGTATAGGTAGTGCATTGCGAGTACGTGGAGCAACCCCGTCTTCTATGATTGCCATTTTAACGTATATAAAAAAACATCACCCAAAATAAATTATGCAAAAAAATATTATTATCATTATGCTTGTTTTTATTAACTTAAGCCTTTATGTAAATAACTTAGAGGCGAAGTCTAAAGCAAAAAGTAATATTACAAAAAATAAGAAAGTAGTAAATAAGAAACAAAGCATTAAAAAAAAGCCCAACAAGAAAGCATCTGTTTCTAAAAAAAGATTAGCTAAAAATCAACAAAGTGTAAAGCTGAAGTCTAAGAAAGGTGCTTCTAAACAAACAACTAATAATTCTAAAATAGTTAACAAAAAGAAGCCTGCTATAGTAAAGCAAAAAGCACTTAATCAACCTGTACCAACTAATCCACCTGTACAAAATGTACAAAAAGATCCAATCCAATCCCCTATTAATATACAAAAGCACAAGAATATTAACGAACAAGCAATAACAGAACCTAAGGTAAGGAGTCCTAAGGTTGAATCTAAGTATAATGTTGGTAATAAAACATCAGATATTATAAAAATGAAAAAAGAAGATGTTTATGTAGATAAAAGTATTTCAAGCGGTGAAATAGGGCAAGCAAAAGAAATCAATCGTAAAGCATATGGGTTTATAGATGAATAAAATAAAAATAATCCATAATAATTAATTATTTGCTAGGTATATATTGCTATGTTTATATTTAATGATTTATATTGGCAAGAATTAAGCTGTTTGTTAATTTGATGTTTTTTACGATTGCCTTCAAAATATTAGTGTTAAATTATAATAGTTTATTTATATCGCCAAACTATGACATTCTTAACATAAGTCGTTATTTAGTATATAGCCCCAGCCAGCATTTATAATTAATGTGTTGTTACATATATTATATTGCTTATAGATATTATAAGGATAACTTATTACCATATAAAAAATGTTTCACGTGAAACATTTTGATTTTTTATAATTGTTCTTAGTTTATTTGTAATATCTGCCTGAGGTCTTGCATATTTTTATATTTAATTATAATTTCACCCGAGTTATCTTTAATGGTTTATTTCTATCCCAAACTATGACATTCTTAACATAAGTCGTTATTTATTATATAACCCCAGCCAGCATTTATAATTAATGTGTTATTACATATATTATATTGCTTATAGATATTATAAGGATAACTTATTACCATATAAAAAATGTTTCACGTGAAACATTTTGATTTTTTATAATTGTTCTTAGTTTATTTTTAATATCTGCCTGAGGTCTTGCATATTTTTATATTTAATTATAATTTCACCTGAGTTATCTTTAATGTTTTTAGCTTTTAAGATAATATTAGGATATAACTCTTTAACCACTTCTTCCCATAGTATAAAATCATCTCCTAAAACTCCAATGTTCCCAGTGCTAGCTTTTTTCATGTTCCTTAAATGATTATCTTGAACCTCTTTCTTTTGTTGCACCAAGCTTTCTATTTCTCGCACATTTAACTGTTCTTCTATGATTTGATTAGCTAATTCTTCTGGATTATCTGAAGAAACTAACATCTTAGCATGCCCCGTAGTAATTAAACCATCTGCTATAAACTTTAATATAGATTCAGGTAAACTTAGAATACGTAAATAATTAGAAATATAGCTACGACTTTTGCCAACAATTTTGCTAATTTGTTCGTGATTATAATTAAACATTTCAATTAGGTTTTTATAAGCTATCGCTTCTTCTACGGGATTAAGTTCCTTCCTTTGTAGATTTTCAATTAACCCAATCTCCATTACATCTTTATCATCTAAATCCATAATAATGGCAGGAATAGTTTGAATTTCCGCTAACTTAGAGGCTCTAAAACGCCTTTCTCCCGCAATTAGCTCATAACCTGAACTAAGTCTACGTACTAAAATAGGCTGTAATACCCCATGCTCTTTAATTGACTCGCTTAAAGAAAACAACTCATCTTCATTAAAATTTGTACGAGCTTGATATCTTGATGCAATAATATCTAATAAAGGGATTTTTACAATATCAAATCCTTTTAAAGCAACTACTTCATCATTAGATTTAGAATCGCCCATTAATGCCGATAAGCCTCTGCCCAAGCTAGGTTTTTTAGCTTTATCTATTTTATTCATAAAGTTGTTTAAATCAATTTTAGTATGCTCTGTCATATCTACACCTTTTAATAAGTCTTGTTTTTAGTATCTTGCAAAATAACTTCACTGGCTAAATCTATATATGACCTTGAACCAACACAATTAGGGTCGTAGACAATAACAGGATAGCCGTGAGAGGGTGCTTCTGAAATTTTTACATTTCTAGGAATGATAGTTTTATATACGGTATTGCCATAATGCCTTCTTACATCTTCATTTATTAATTTAGATAAATTGTTACGAGAGTCATACATCGTTAAAATGATTCCCTTAACGGTTAAATTTTTATTTAAGGATACATTTATTGTTTTTATTGTATTCATTAAATGGCTTAATCCTTCTAAGGCAAAATATTCGCACTGTAATGGAATAATTATTTCATCGCTTGCAACTAAAGCATTTAATGTTAATAATCCTAAAGATGGTGGGCAATCAATAAACACATAGTCAAATTGCTCTTGCAGGCTAGCAAAAGCATTTTTTAAATAATACTCTTTATTTTCTACTGTGGCTAACTCTATTTCTGCACCTGATAAATCCATAGTTGTTGGTATCATGCTTAAATTAGGAATCGGGGTTTCTAATACTGATTCTGCCAAAGAGGCACTACCAATTAAAAAATCATAACTACTTGCCTTAAAGTCTTTGTTTCTTATTCCTAATCCACTAGTGCTATTGCTTTGGGGGTCTAAATCTATAATTAAAACTTTCTTTTGCATAGCACATAATGCAGTGGCAAGATTCATAGTTGTTGTTGTTTTGCCAACCCCACCTTTTTGATTAACAATTGATATAATCTTAGCTTTACGTAGCACCGTGTCCATTAATAACTCCTATTTTTAAAATGTTTCACGTGAAACATTTTTTATTGATATTAAACTATTTGTATAGAATAATCTTTATTTGTGAATATTCAAATGAAAAAATTATTTTTGCTATTAATAATTACATTATATGTTTCACGTGAAACATTTTTTATATGATAATAAGTTGTCCTTATAATATCTATAAGCAATATAACACATTAATTATAAATGCTGACTGGGGCTATATATTAAATAACGACTTATGTTAAGAATGTAATAGTTTGGGACATAAATAAACTATTATAATTTAAAACTAAGGGATTAAATGCTATGCTGAGGGAGTCAAGCAAAATACAAAATAAATGTGGTCTTGTAAGTATAAAACATTAAAGATAACTCGGGTGACATTATAATTAAATATAAAAATATGCAAGACCTAAGGCAGATATTAAAAATAAACTAAGAACAATTATAAAAAATCAAAATGTTTCACGTGAAACATTGTTTTGTTGACAATGTGTTGAGATTATGGAATGGTAGGTATTTATAGTTTAATGTAAATTATTACTTGGTTATGGAAGGTCTTATATGTTTCACGTGAAACATGCATATATTTTTAAGAGTGTAAATCTCAAGAGTGTCTATTATTAATTAATAAGAACTTTTACAATTATATTTTGTATTATGTGTTAGTATCAATTATTGACTGTTTTATGATGTAGTATTGAAATATACATAGATAAGTCGTTACATATAAACATGCGTACTTGATTGTGTGTTTGTTACCTCTGCGTCTTTATATTTATATACTTAATTGTTTGTCGTTTGTAATCTGTATCATTTATAGCCTGTATATATATTGTAGATAATGTTCATCAGTCTTTTTCTTGCTTACAAACAAAACAATTTAGCTTTGTAGTTTTTGCTAATTATTCATAACAATCTAACATAGTTAAGCAACATATTAATATAAATATAATTTATTGCTATGTATAATAGATGTGTAGTTATGTAAACCTACAATAATATTGCTTCGGTCTATACTTGGTTCAATCAACTAATTAATATTAATATAATAATGCTCCAACTACTAAGATGAATCTTGCCACTATTGTGAATATATAAATATATAATGTTTTTACATATTAATAATCTTAAAATTTTTATTGTAGGGATATTTTTATAATGTGCTGGCTTAGATTTTTGTGATGAAGTTGATAATTCAATATCATTAGATTTGTTGATAAAATCATTATTAAACAAATGTCTTTTGCAATGAGTATTACCTGTCGGCACAAGTTATATATTTGAGATTTGTTACAACATTGAAACTATCTGCCAATATTTGTGCATCGTTTAAATGGGTTTACAGTGTAACTTTTGATGTTTACAGTAAGTTTTATTCATTTAGACTGTGAATAGCCTTAGCATCTTTTAAAAGGCTTTAAAAGGGGTTTGCATAATGTTGTCGTGTAAGCAAATGAAACAGACTAGCCCACTACTCTTTGTTTTAATATAAATACATGGGATTGTGCTGTTTGAAATGGAACATCAGGAGTACGAATTTTTATATTAATGCTTTGCTGATTTTCTATTATTTGATTCGGACTTACAATCCGTTTATCTATTGTTATTCCTGTGCTGTCTGTAAAAATAAGTTCCAATTGTTCAATCCTATAAAAATGACGGCTATCTGTATTCTGGATTGTTATGATTGTTTCAAAAGTTTTTTCTGCTAAGTTATATTTCCATTGTGCTGATGAATTTGTTATTTTTAGATGATTAAAAATATTATAACTTTTCTGTTTAGATTGATAGTAGATATTTCTAAACGTACCTTTAATCTTTTCTATTGTGTTATCGGGTTTAATTTCAGGGATATTGTTATTTATTGCTTTGCTATGTAGATATTCCGGGTTAAATTTTTTAGCATCCACACTCATAATATTTTTAATATCTATTTCTTCTTCTATGTAAGTTCGGGAATCTTTTTGGATTATTCTTGATGATTTGCCTTGAGCAATATCATTAGATTTGCTTTCTTCTTCCTCTTTGCTTTGTTCCGTCTTACCCATTGGATTGCCTGCATTCTCATCTATAATTTGGATTGAGTTAATAGGTTTTTGTGATACAGGAGGAGATTGATTTGTTAAGCTATGGTTAGATAAAATAGCTCCTACTAACACTATGGCAAATAATGTGCAATAGAAAGCAAATTTCATATAATCTTTCTTGTGTTTAAAAGAGAAAAATTTATCTTTAATGATTAGCAAAATATCTTCATAAGATAATTTGGATATTTTTTTGAAAGTGTCGTCATTAAATTTACGCAACTTATTTTTATTTCCCTTATTTTTAAGAACCCCTGATTCATTTTCTTGTAATTTTTCTATTAATACTTTTTGATAATCTTTAATGTTATTAATTTGATTAATGCGATCATTTTTATACTTAGATAATAATTTCTTATTAAGCTCTACATAGGTTGAAGGTTCATTGTTCTGCATTCTTTTTAAGTCTGCATTTTTAGGAATATGTGCTTGATTTAAAGATTCTCTTAAAATTATATCAATTTCCTTAGGAGGACTTTTTTTAGTTGCAACAGTTAACTCATCTTTCACAACAAAATCATTTTCGCTAATTTGTTTATATGATTTTAAGTTTTCTTGGTTAGAATCATACTTTGGTATGCTTCTGTGAAGTTGATTCTTTGACTTATCTTTTACTTCTGAATTTTGTTTCACAAGTTTTGTGTGGTCTATAGGTTTTTCTTCATTGCTTTGATTAGTTTTATAATTAAATAAAGGCTTGTTAATAGACTCTCCCGCAAATACTTTTTTTAAATTGTCTAAATTCAAATCTTCCCTAGATTGTGAAACTATGTTTTTTTTCTCTATTTCTGGTTTCACTTTAGGTTTTTGCTCATTCGTTATATCCTTCTTAAGATAACTTTTTGCTTCTGTATCTTCTTTGATATTTAAAATAGGGGTTAATTTGATATTATCTTCAATTGATAGCTTAATAATTTTAGTATTTGTATTAGCAGATGGAGAATTAATGTATTCATTCGGTTGTTTAGATTCATTTTTAGATAATGATAAGTTATCTTCTATTGTAAATGATTTAGGAGGCTTAATGTCCTTAGCTACCATAGATGGATTATTCGTATTGTTGCTTAGTTGATTATTGGAATTATGCCCATAATAAGCTTGTTCTTGATATGATACAGGCTTAACGCTGGTATTTTCAGTTTGCTGTTGTAAGTGCATTGGTGATACAGTTGTATCATTATAATTATTTTGTGGATTATTCGTATTATTGCTTAGTTGACGATTGGAATTATGCCCATAATAAGCTTGTTCTTGATATGATACAGGCTTAACACTGTTATTTTCAGCTGGTTGTTGTAAGCGCATTGGTGATATAGGTGTATCATTATAATTATTTTGTGGATTAGCACGAGCATTATTTAGTTGAGAGTCAGGAATATTTGGTTTAATTTCTAAGTGTTGCTGGGTTTTAGATAAGAAGGCTTCTTTGTGTTTATTTATTACAATTCCTTGGTTAACATCTACATTATGATTTTTATCATCTATTTTATACACAGAATTAAATTCTTTGTATTTATTGATTGCAATTCCTTGTTTAACATCTGCATTGTGGTTTGTAGCATCTATTTTATACGCAGAATTAAATTCTTTATTATTATTTGGTGCATAACTTGTAGTAAATTGATTTTTAACTAAATTTTGCGGGTGGTTCAATGGAGGAACATTAGATTGTATATTGCTAATATTCTCATTATTTTCAACTTTTACACTTCTAACAGATGACTGAAAACTATTATTGTCTTTGTTGTTATTTTGAAATTGTAAATTATTTGATGTAAATTGGTTGTTATTAATATTAAAAGATTGACTATGGGTTGAACCAAATTTATTTTCTGTTTGATTTGCATAGATTCTATCACTAGGTTTAATATCAGTTAAGCCATTGTTTTCTTTTATATTTGATAATTTGTCATTGTTGACAGTTTTTGATAAGCTATCTAAAGATTTGTTAATGTTAAAATGCTTAGATTCGTTGGCATTGAATGTGGTTTTTTTGGAAGTATTAAATTTAACTGCATTTAAGGTATCTTTAAATGAAGGGACACCATCATTTTTATTGAAAATGTAAACACTCCACATATAGCCACATCTACGACAGGTAACCATAATATTTTCATTGCTAGTATTCTTAACAATTTGTTGATAACTACAATTTTGACAACTAATAATACTGGTTTTAGCATTCATATTGATGTTTATTCCTTAAGCAAAAAATGTTATAAATATATATGATTAAACAAAGAAAATCTTCACTAGATTTTAACATAAAATTAATAAACTACATCAATAATATTATTGTTAATAGAATTAAATTATAAAATATAAGTGTGTCTTGAGCAGTTCATGAAAAATCTCATAACTTTTGATAATGTTGGCGTTAGGTATGGTAGTGGTTCAGAAATTTTAAAAGATATCAAATTTGAACTTAATTCAGGAGAGTTTATGTTTTTAACAGGGCATAGTGGCTCGGGTAAAACTACTTTTTTAAACATGATTAATGGCTCTATTAAACCTAGTAGAGGTTATTTAAGTGTGTTTGACCATGATCTAAGCTCCATTAATCATAAAGACCTTTCTCTTATTCGTAGAAAGATAGGAATTATTTTTCAAGATTTTAAACTATTAAATCATCTAACCGTTTATGAAAATATTGCGTTACCATTAAAAATTTTAAAATTACATGCTGAAGAAATTAATAGCAGAGTCATTGAAATGCTTAATTGGATTGAACTATATAAAATGAAAAATGTTTACCCTTGTACATTGTCAGGGGGTGAACAGCAAAGGGTTGCAATTGCTAGAGCTGTTATTAATAACCCAGATCTTATATTGGCAGATGAACCAACAGGAAGTATAGATAGTGCCATGGCAAACAAAATTCTTAGCATGATTGAACACTTAAATAAGAAAGGAGTGGCAGTAGTGTTTGCTACCCATAATATGGATTTTTTACAAAACACTACATATCCAGTGGCTTTTGTACAAAATCATAGAATTCAAGTATATAGAAAATCAAATAGCGAATCATGAAAACAATATATATAATAAAAAAACTTGGATTATTGCTGTATAATAAATCCTATAATCTATTTTTATACCGATTCGATTCTATTAACCATATTTTTGATTTTCAAAAATTAATTTTTTGGAATAAATTTTTTGTGTTTATTGTATCTATAGTTGTCTGTTTATGTATTATATCATTATTTGGTGCAAATATATTAGAAAGACTAGTAAATCCATTGAAGTTTTCTTCAAGTAATATGGTGATTTTAGAAATTTACCCAGAAAGTAATCAAGAAAAAACCCAAAGCAAAGTTAAAATAGTGGTAGACTATTTAAGTAAGCAAGATTTTATTATTGCTTTTGAGGTTGTCTCTAAAGATAAAATACAAAAAATGCTTAATGATTTTACTAGTGATTTTAAAGAGAAAAACAATGATATAGACTTGCCAACTATTATTTCTATAAAAACGCACACTGATTCCCAAGAGCAAATAGATAATTTACGCCTTAATTTAAGCCAAAAAGCAAAAGGGGTGTATTTAGATACCGAGCAAGAGTTACTAAATCGTTTAGCAAACCCTATTAGTACTGCCAAATATTTAGCTATTTTTACCCCATTGATTGCTATTGTAGTGTTTATAAGTATTCTGTTTTTAATTGTATATGCAATTTTATTCTCTAATAAAGAAACTATAGAAACATTATTTTATATGGGAATGGATCATAAGGATTTATTTATTGAGTTTTCTCAATGGATTTTTGTAAAAACCATTCAAGCTACTTTGCTGGGAGTTATTTTTGGTATTGTTAGCATTATGGTTTTCATTTCAATTTTGCAATTTGATATCCTAATTTTGCCATTGGTGAATTATTTTGTATTTGTAATGAGTAGCATCATATTTTTACCAATTTTCTCTAGTTTGTTAGGAGCATTTTTTGTTAGTAGAATTATTAAAAAGAGTTTTAAATCTATATAAGAGTAAGGGATATAAATTATGATTATTGTTTTTTTATTAAGAAATTTGTTAGCTCAAATCATCATGTTTATTTTAATTTCTATATTAACCATAGTATCTTATTTTTACAGCTTTATAAGTACAAGAGATCAAATGTTAAAAATACTTACACTGGGTTTTATATATATTCGTAAAATTATATTTTTTATTATGGGTATTACTTTGGAATATAGGGGATTAGACAATTTGTTGAATACTCCATGTATTATTGCATCTAAACATCAGTCATCACTGGAGTCATCTTTCTTTTTTAATGAATTTTTTCTGCGCACTCTTTATGCTTTCAAAAAAGAGATAGCTTATGTTCCAATGTGGGGACGCATTAATATGAAATGTGGTGGCTTAAAAATTGATAGAAGTAAAGGTATTAAGATTTTAGATGCCTTTGTAGCAGATGGAAAAAAATATATTAGCTTAGGATACAATGTAGCAATTTTTCCAGAAGGTACAAGAACTCCCGTAGAAGTGAAAAATGGTAAATTTAAAATGGGTGTAGCAAGACTGTACAAAGAATGCAATGTTCCTATTATTCCTGTAGCACTTAACTCGGGTATTTGCTACCCTAAGGGCAGTTGGCTTATTTATAGTGGTCATATTATTGTAGAATTTTTAAAGCCTATTTATCCGGGTATGGAAGAAAAAAAGATGTTGTTGCATCTGCAAGAAATAGTAAATGCGAGGTCAAATGAATTAGCAGAAGAAAGTTTGGGTAGGAAGAAAAAAAAGTTTAGTTAAGGAGTGTGATGCGATATTAAATATTTAGCACATTCTTGAATTTTAACACTCTTGGTGTCTTGGTTATAAGCAATGATTTCATTGGTTGGAACAGGGGGCATTACTACATTAGCATCTTTCTTGTTAAGACTTTGTTCATTGGTTGTAGTGTTATTATGCCATATAATATTCAATATACATAATTCACTTCTGTATTGCCATATTTCTATATTATTTTCGTTTTTTATTAAAGCAGGACTACCAACAAGATTAAAAATATCGCTTTT
>CANHGT010000026.1 GCA_947460385.1 Alphaproteobacteria bacterium | reverse complement strand
GCACCAGCAACTAGAAATGTTTCAAATGCACGTGGCAATTTAGCTTCACCAAATGACAGAGCAATGTCTAATGCACGTGGTACAGATAGAAACGCTTCAGCTACCCGTGGCAACGAAAGAACAATGTCTAATGCACGTGGTACAGATAGAAACGCTTCAGCTACCCGTGGCAGTCAAACAAGCAGACTATCTAGAAGATAATTATTTAGTTTTCTAAAATATAGATAAAAGTATAATAAAAAATGCTGTGATTATAAAAAAATCATGGCATTTTTATTTTAGAGAGGAAAATGGGTAAAAAATCTAATAATAAGTTCATTTGTACAAATTGTAATGCAGTTTATAACAAATGGATAGGTAAATGTGAAGACTGTGAATCTTGGAATACATTAGAATCATTTACTGAAGAAACCCAAAGTTTTTCTAAAATAAAAGAAACTTCAAATAATATATCTTATAATAAAATTCATTTTGCAGATTTAACAGAAGAAACTGAGATTATTCCCCGCTATTTCTCCAATATCTCTGAATTTGATAGAGTTTGCGGAGGCGGAATTGTTTGTGGTTCAGCAATTTTAGTGGGAGGAGATCCAGGCATTGGTAAATCTACCCTATTAATGCAAGTGGTAGCTAACTTATCTAAAAGTTATTCTTGTGTTTATATTTCAGGAGAAGAATCTTTAGATCAAATTAAAAGAAGGGCTGTACGATTAGATGTTGTTAATGATAATTTAAAAATTGCTTCAGCAAGCTCATTAATTGATATATTAAATGCACTCAAAGAACTCAATTATCCCCAAGTATTAATTATAGATTCTATTCAAACTGTATATTTAGAAAGTGTTAATTCAATACCGGGCAGTGTATCGCAGGTTCGTGCATGTGCAAATGAATTAGTAAATTTTTGTAAAAATCATAATATTGTGCTTATTATGATTGGTCATGTTACCCGAGATGGGCAAATTGCAGGTCCAAAAGTATTAGAGCATTTAGTAGATTGCGTACTATATTTTGAAGGTGAAAAAAATAATAATTTTCGTATTTTGCGTGCTGTAAAAAATCGCTTTGGAGCTAGCGATGAAATCGGAATTTTTGAAATGACAGAAAAAGGTTTACAAGGGGTAGATAATCCCTCTGCCCTATTTCTAAACGACTATTTAACTAATACCAGTGGAACGGCTGTATTTGCTTCTATTGAAGGTCTACGCCCTGTTCTTGTCGAAGTACAATCATTGTTAGTTCCTACTGTGTTTGGTAATCCAAGACGTGCAGTAGTTGGGGCAGATGTAAACAGATTATCTATGATAACAGCAGTACTAGAATCAAGGGCAGGTATATTATTTTCCAATAAAGATATTTACTTAAATATTGCAGGGGGCTTAAAAATTACCGAACCTGCATTAGATTTAGCCAAAGCAGCCACCCTAATATCATCATTTTTAGAAAAATCTTTACCACAAAAAACAGTTTTCTTTGGTGAAATTAGTTTATCGGGGCAAATTCGCAATGTATCTCATACAGACAAACGTATTAATGAGGCTCATAGACTAGGGTTTGAAAAAATTATAATGCCTAAATTAAATAAGAAACAAAAAGATTTAATGAACCAAGAAACTTTAGCAAACATAAATATAGTAGAAATATCAAACATTTTAGAACTTATTAAAATAATTAAGTCTTAAATATAGCCACCATTATATATTATAGTAATCATTAATAAATAGAGATTAAAATTATAAGTATAAAAAGATTATTTTATAGAAAAAATAAGGTAATATACTTTAGCTTGTCTATTTAAAATACCCCAAATAAATTAATATCTTAATAAAACTTAATTTTCTGAAGAAGTATCTACTAATGTTTTTCTAGAATCTTTTATTAACTTAATCGCCTTATATGTACGAGATATTCTAATTGTTAATGATATATAGCGTTTTATTCTATTGCTATTTTTATACATATTAATAAATTTATCAAATGATTCTACATTCCACAACCGTATTAATTTATATAAAAAACTAATATTTTGTTCCTTGTATTTTAAACATATTTTATACAAAGAATACATTAATAAGGTATCTTCTTCTTTTACAGAGGTAGATGTTAAAGCATTATCTACCCCTTTTCTATATAAATAATCGATATTATTTATAAGATACACTTTAACCTCAGGTACTATTAATAAATATTCTAACCAGAATAATAAATCTTCACCCAAGCTAACTTGTTTATTAATATTAATTTGATATTTTATCATATCAGATAATTTATACATTTTAGACATTGGTCCCCAAGGAAAATAATTTAAATTATCTAAAATATCGTCCTTAGATAATAGCTTATTAAATTGTTGGAACAATAGCCCTTTACACCATAAAGACCAATAATTTTCTGCCTGATCATCAGAGCATGTAGTGCGATCATAAGGAGGTTTAAATTGCCTTTGCATAGATACTGCCACATTAACATCATGCTGTTGCATTATATTATACAAATTTAAAATATAATCTTTTTCAACTACATCATCACTATCTACATATATTAAATATGTACCACGTGCTTCTTTAATAATGGTTTGCCTAACAAATTGTAGCCCTTGTTCTTTACAAGGTATTACCCTAACACGAGGGTCTTTATTCCTATACTCTTCTAAAATAAGAGCACTTCCATCTGTTGAATTATTATCAACACACAAAATCTCTAAATTATTATAGCTTTGCATTAAAACACTATCTAAGCATTCTCTTAAATGCTCTTTCATATTATAAACAGGAATACCTATTGTTACTTTCATATTAATTTTATACCTTATTGATAAAATTTGTAATTTGCTCAAAGTACATTGTATTACTATATACCATTGATATACTAGTGCTCCAATTTTTTTCTTGCTTTCTGTTAATTTTTGCTAAATAAGTTTCCATTAGCTCATCATACTTATTAATATAACCCATTAAATTATCTTTTTTATAATTATCAAAATGAGCGAAAGATTCAATATCTAATCTAGGTTTTTTTATGGTAGCACTAGCTGAATAGCCAATAGATAAACCAACTAAAGGAATCACATGCTTAGGTAGTTCTAAAATATTTTTTAATTCCTCTAAATTGGTGCGAATAGCCCCCACAGGAACAACTCCTAAGCCTAAACTTTCTGCTGCCAAAATAGCTCCTGCCATAGATAAACCCGCATCAAAAGTAGCAGAAACTATAATATCTAAATTATTATCATCTATTTGATCTGTATTATTTTTTTCACATGCTAAGTGTGTTTTATACAAATCTGTAACAAAAACTAAAAAGATTGGAGCTTTTTTTATATATGGCAAATTACCTGAAAGTTCAGCTATTTTTTCTTTAGTTGCAGTGTCTTTAACTACAACAACACTAACTTGTTGTGAATTATATGAAGTAGGCATAAGATGTGCAGATTCAAGAATTTCATGTAAATGCTCATTAGAAATTTCTTTGTCTAAAAAATCACGCACACATCTATGATCTTTAATTGTTTGAATTACATTCATTATAAAAACACCTTGTTTATAATTTTATCTAGCTAAATTCTTTTATAATTTATATGTACTTTATAGGAAATATTACTATAAAGTTGAAAATTTACTTAAAATATAGTCTATTTTAGATAAACTATTTTCTATTTCTACCCTATTTACAATGAAATTATCTATCACTTCTTTGGTGGCTTTACTCATAAAATCATTATTATTTAATTTTACTAAAATTTTGTCTAATTCTAAGGTTAATTTTTGTTTATTTTTATTTAACCTAATAGTTTCTTTTTCAATATCTAAAAATCCTTCAATATCAATAGCAATAAGTTCCTCTAAAACTAAATCTTGTATTGCTGTTTCTGGTAAAACTGCAACGCTATTTATAAGATCGAGCCTTGCCATTTTTTTCACAAGTTCAAGGTTCTTAATAATATATGTAGGTAATTGATTTTGCATATAAACTTTTAAAAACACAGCAGGAGAAAGATTTAGTTCCATTCTCATACTACGTATTTTAGAAACAAAAGCAATAATTTTATCTACATCTGTAACTTCTTTACTATCTGTAACAAAATTATAGCATGGAAATTTCAGTGTAGCCAAATTTACTTTTGTACTATGTAAGTTTTCATAAAGATACTGTGAAATAAAGGGCATTACTGGGTGCATTAAGCGTAATATTCCATCTAACACAAAGCCCATAGTTTGACGAACTTCTGTTTTATTTTCTTCACTTTCTAATTCATTGTATAAATAAGCTTTAGAGAACTCTAAATACCAATCACAAAAATCACCCCATATAAACTGATACAGGGCAATGGCTACATCGTTAAATTTATATGATGTATAACATTCATCTAATTTTTGTTGTAACTTTTGTAGTTTATGTAAAATGAAATGATTTACTGAAATTTTTACCTCTCTTGGAGAAAAATTTTCATTAAAAACAGCACCATTTTGCATGGAAAACTTATAAGAATTCCAAATTTTAGTAACAAAATTACGATAACCTTCAATGGTTTTTTCAGCTAGTTTAATATCTCTACCTTGCCCCGAATAATATACTAAAGAAAAACGTAGTGCATCTGTTCCATATTTGTCAATTAAATTTAAAGGGTCAACAACATTGCCCTTAGATTTAGACATTTTCTGCCCATGCTCATCTCTTATTAAAGCATGAATATAAACAGTTCTAAAAGGCACATCACCCATAAAGAACATGCCCATCATAATCATTCTAGCTACCCAAAAGAAAATAATATCAAACGCAGTTACTAAAACATTTGTAGGATAGAATTGATCTAATTTAGGGGTTTTTTCAGGCCAACCTAATGTAAGAAATGGCCACAAACTAGAAGAAAACCAAGTGTCTAGTACATCTTCATCTTGCCTTAAAATTACATCTTCTTTATAAAATTCTTTTGCTTGTTGTAAAGCTTCTTGTTCTGTTTCTGCTACGAAAAATTTACCATCTTCCTCAAAATATTTGTCGCAATACCACACAGGTATACGATGCCCCCACCATAGCTGTCTTGAAATACACCAAGGTTTAATATTTTCCATCCAATCAAAGTATAAATTTTTCCAATTTTCAGGAACAAATACTATTTTACCAGTCTTTACTGCATCTATAGCATCTTTAGCTAATACTTTAGCATCTATAAACCATTGCTTAGTTAAAAGAGGCTCAACAACTACTCCTGTTCTATCTCCATAAGGAACTGTTGTTGTATAGTCGTCTATGCGTTCTAAATTACCCGATGATTCAAGGTCTATAATGATTTGCTTTCTAGCTTTATCTATTGTTAAGCCTACATAATTTTCAGGCACAAATTCATTTAAAGTACCATCTTTATTAAGAATATTAATAACTTCTAAATTGTTACGTTCGCCCACTTCAAAGTCATTAAAATCATGACCTGGAGTGATTTTTACCGCCCCGCTACCTTTTTCCATATCGGCATAGTCATCGGCAATAATTTTAATTTTACGCTTTATTAAAGGAATATAAACTTCTTGCCCCACCAAATTTATAAATCTGTCATCAAGCCCATTTACCGCAATGGCAGAATCAGCAAACAAAGTTTCAGGACGGGTTGTAGCTATAGTTATAAAACCCGAGCCATCTACTAAGGCATAATTGATATAATATAAATGAGATTTAACTTCACGTTGTTCTACCTCTAAATCGGAAATTGCAGTTTGTAATTTACAATCCCAATTTACTAAACGATTAGCCCTATAAATAAGACCTGCCTTATAAAGTTCACTAAATGCTTTATTTACACCTTTAATGCTTTGGCTGTCCATAGTGAAAGCTAAATAAGATAAATCACAAGAACTGCCCATTCTTTTAATTTGATCCATAATAGTATTCGCAGATTTATCTTTCCACTCATATACTTTTTCTATGAAAGTTTCACGACCTAAATCATAACGCTTAATACCTTGTTGAGCTAATTGCTTTTCTACTACAACTTGAGTAGCAATGCCCGCATGGTCTACCCCTGGTTGCCATAGAACATTTTTTTGTTGCATACGATGATAACGCACTAAAACATCTTGCAAGGTGGTTACAAGGGCATGACCCATGTGCAAATATCCTGTAACATTGGGAGGAGGCATAATAATTGAATAGTTGTCTTTGAAATGATTTGGGGCGTAATAATCTGCCTCATTAATCTCTTTTAAAATAGTTTCTTCTATTTTCAGCCAATCAAAATGTTTATTTTCTATCATTATTCTTTATTTTGTTAATATCTGTCATATTTATTTGATCTACGCTCAAAAGAATTAGATTCTACTTTATGTTTTCTTTGCATATCCGTAGGCTTAGCAAATTTTTGCTCCCTTTCTTGCTGGTGAAATTCGGCTTCTTTTTTTATAAGTTTACGTTTAACAACTTTGTGTACTATACGTTCTAAGTTTTCGTCTAACCACTGTTCAACTATTGGGCTTAAAGCGTCTAACAACACTTTTTCTACATTGGGAGAACCTTGATTATAATTGTTATCTCTAATTACAGGGCGTAATTCTTCTTTGTTGAAAGGAAGGTATTCTTCTTGATTTTCATACGAGTTATAACCATTGTAATCATCATTATCTAAAAAGGATTGATCTCTAAAAGGATTTCTTGGCTTTTGCATTCCAACAAAATTATTATTACCTGTTGATTGATCAAAGCGTTTTTTCATCATGATATCACCTATTTCTTGTTCTAGATAGTTCTCTATATCCATCATCTTACGATTATCTTTTATGCCTAATCTATCTAGTCTGTTTATTTTCATTTTATAGCCTAAAATTTAAACCCCATTTTATTATCAAAGCCAACCAAAAAAGGAGTTGCTACATTTTTATAAGGTTTTATTACTAATTCATTATTTACTTTTTTATAAGACACTATATGTGCTAAATTATTGTTTCTACGCACAGCGATTATTTCTCCATCTTCGTACAACATATCAATTAGTTCAGGGGATGGTTCGGTAATTGCACCCTCAACAAAAATAAGACTAAACTTTTCACCAACTGCAAGGGTCTTAAAATCAGCCTCATAAAATCTTGCATTTTTAATATTTAAAGAACTCATATGAATTTTTGCCTGATTAATAAGGTCTATGTCTTTTTCAATTCCAATTACTTCTTTGCCTAAACAAGATATAAGAGCTACAACATAGCCAACCCCTGAACCTACTACGGCTACTTTTTCTACATTTTTCAAAACATCTGAAAAGTTTAACATTAAACCTATTGTAGATATTTCAATTAAAAAGCGTTCTTTATTATAAAAAACAACGCCATCTGAATTACCTAAAGATGTTAATTCTTGTGTCAAAAACATACCCCTATTTACCGAGGTAAAAGCATTATGAATATACGAATTAACAACTCCTTGTGCCATGAGATGATTTACTATTACATCGTCAAATCCTTGCACATTAATTCCATAGGTATTTCTTTCTATTGTATTCATGAGGTATTCACTTAATTTTTTATTTTATTATTAAAAATATTATAATTAATTATCATATTTATGTCTACAATTTAATTTAAACTAAAGCATTAAATTTTTATTAACTTTTATACGTGAATATTTAATAAATCTAAATTATTTAGGAGATAAAATGATAAAGCTAACAATTAAAATAAAAACTATGATTTTCAGTTTGCTATGCTTCTTTATTTTTGGAAGTGCAAGCATTTTGTTTGCAGATCCTACATCTCTTTACTACATGAATAAATCTCACGAATATCAAGGAGTAACTACCTCTTTATATAATTTAGCTTATATTAAATTAAAAGATTCTTTAACACAACCTTCGGAATCAGCTTTTCCCGAACAAGTAAGCAATTATGAAGATTTACCTGTGGCGGTTATTTTAGATATTGATGAAACAATTTTAAACACTTCTGCCTATGCAATATACTTGGAGAAAACCAAACAAAAATATACTGCAGCAACATGGGATACTTTTCTAAAACAAGCAGATGCACCTGCTGTAGAAGGTGCTGTAAAATTCATACATGATGCACAAGCATTAGGAGTTGCAATTTTTTTAGTATCAAACAGAGAAAACAGCCAAAGAGAATATACTATAGCAAATATACAAAAAGTGGGCATTGAAATTGAAGACAGTAATGTTTTGTTAAAACATCAAGAAAAAACTTATACTAGTAACAAATATTATCGTTATGCAAAGATTGCGAAAACCCATAGAATTGCAATGATTATTGGTGATGACTTAAATGATTTCTTTCCTGCTGAACAAATTCATTACAAGGGACGCCAAATCTATTTAAAAAAATATGAAGCTTATATTGGCAATTCATGGATATTCTTACCAAACCCAAGTTATGGTTCATTTTTAGATGTGGCAACAGAAGATCTTAAAGGCAACACCACTATTTTAGATTTAATGAAAGGCTTTAATGACACAAAAGAAGAAGAACAGTCAACAAACCCAAATGAGTTATCATCAGATGTGGAAACAGCAAACCTTCAAGACAATGAAACTGATGCGGACGTAGATGTGGAAACAGCAAACCTTCAAGACAATAAGCCTGATGTAGATGTAACGCAAGGCTTTAATGACACATATACAGATGTACAAAACTAAGATTTAATAAAAAATAAATCTAAGTTAAGCTCCGTGCAGATATTAAAATAAAAGAGAGATAGAGAATAAAAAACTTCATCTCTCTTTTTACATTTATCATATTTTAAAATTATAAAGAATGAGTTCTATTAACCTTGCAAACGCTTGAAGCTTTCGTCTTTGCCTAAAATGTCCATAATATCAAAAACAGATGCAGGAGACACTGTTTTTCCTACCAACTTAACTCTTAGTGCTTCAACCGCCTTGCCCAGTTTTATTTCCTTAGCAGTAGCATGCTCTTTAATTGCATCATGAATAGATTCTCTATTAAAGTTTTCTAAAGCTTCTAAAATAACAATTTGTTCTTCTAAAATAATGCTGTTATTAGTTAATACCAATTGGGCATCATCGCTTAAAATATAAGGTGGTTTCAATATATAAAACCATGAATTATCTACTAGCTCTTTAATTGTTTTAGATCTATCTTTAATTGGGGTTAAGCCATTTAACAAATAAGATTTATAATTACTGTGCAGTTCACCATCTAATGCATTAATAAAAGGCATCATTAAATTCAATAGTTCCTCATTAGTTGATGCTTTTAAATAGTGAAAATTAATACTGCTTAATTTTTGCACATCAAACCTTGCGGGAGATTTATTTACATCAATAATATTAAACCACTCAATTGCTTGTTCCATAGTAATAATTTCATCGTCTCCATGGCTCCAACCTAATTTCAGCAAATAGTTTTTAATAGCAGAAGGTAAAAAACCCATATCTCTATAATTTTCCACAGCCACAGCACCATATCTTTTAGACATTTTCTGTCCATCTGCAGAGTGAATTAAAGGTAAATGAGCAAATTCAGGAATTTCCCAACCACAAGCTTTATAAATTTGATACTGCCTAAAGGCATTGGTTAAATGGTCGTCTCCCCTAATAATATGGGTTATTTCCATATCATGATCATCAACAACAACGGCAAACATATATGTTGGAACTTGATCACTTCTTAAAATAATTAGGTCATCAAGTAAAGCATTGGCAATAGAAATTTCTCCCATAACCATATCTTTAATAACTGTACTTCCTTCTTTATTTACTTTTATTCTAACAGCAGGGCTAATACCTTGTGGAATGTTATTTTCCGCTAAATTTCTACATCTACCATCATACTGGTAAACATGCCCTTCTTGTTCTGCAATGGTGCGTCTTTGTTCAAGCTCTTCCTTGGTGCAATAACATTTATAAGCTAAGCCTTTAGATAGTAAATCTTCAGCTACCTCTATGTGTCTTTTTTGATTTTGCATTTGAAAAACAGGTGGTTCATCGCTTTGTAACCCTAACCAATCTAGCCCATTTAAGATTGCATCTACGGCATCAGATGTGGACCGCTCTAAATCGGTATCTTCTATCCTAAGTAAGAATTTACCACCCATTGCCCTTGCGTATAAATAATTAAAAAGTGCTGTTCTTGCACCACCTATATGCAAATATCCCGTAGGAGATGGAGCAAATCTAGTTATTACTTGTTTCATTTTTAATCCTATAGTATCATATATAATGTATGTATTATTATACCATATATTTATAAAAAGGAATAGTTATGTCTTATATTAATATTTTAGAAAATATATCATTAATTACAGGTCTTATTTATGTTGTTTTAGCTACAAAAGAAAAATATTTTGCTTGGATTTTTGGAGTTATTAGCTCTTTGGTAGTTCTATACATTTACTTATTACAAGATGTTTACTTACAAGCTCTTTTAAATTGTTACTACGTTGTTATTGGTATTTATGGTTATTTTACTTGGAAAAAACGGGATTCAGACCAATCATACTTTGTTAAAATTACCGAATATAAAATCAAAACCCATGCTTTAATGGTGTTATTATTTGTAACTACAGGATTAATTTTATTCTATATTATGAACTATTACTTTAAGAGTAATTTTGCCTTTTTAGATTCTATGATTTTCACCTCATCTATTATTGCCACCTTTATGCAAACTAAAAAGATATTATCTAACTGGCTATATTGGATTATAATTAATGGGCTTAGCATTATTTTAACCATTAACTTAGAATTATATTATTTGGCATTATTAATGTTTATATTCTTGGTTGTGGCTATTTTTGGCTATATCTCTTGGAGAAAAGAATATTTAGGCTATAAGAAAAATAATGTTTAATATTTCCTCTGATATTCTTGAACACATAAAAAAAGATTACGGTGAGATTCAAAATATTGTGCAATTTCATGAAGCCCTAAGCAATGAAGTTTTTTTAATAGAAACACATAAGCAATCATTGGTATTAAAAATTTTACGCAATACTGAAGTTTATGAAAAAGACCTTCTTATTTCTAATTATTGTGCCAAAGAAAATACTAGTCCTAACTTACTATTTTCTAGTAATAAATATTATTTTATTGAATATATTGCAGGTGGCAACCTTAATAATGGATTGCCTATATTAGAAAACCATATTGTTAAGCAAATGGCAAGCATTGTAAAGCATTTTCATCACGCTCCCCTTACTATTGAACCATTAAATTTTAAAGATTTAGAAGGCTACTATTTAACTAAAATTCAAGAATTAATTATTAATAATAGCTATTTTCTGAATGATATTAAAAATTTAATGGCTAAGGTTTTTCATACAATTAATACATTTGACAATATGATGGTTGTATCGCATAATGATTTAAATCCAAGCAATTTTTTATTAGACAGTAGCAAAAAACTATGGTTAATAGATTTTGAGTATGCAGGATACAATGATGCTTATTTTGATTTTGCCATTATTAAAAATAATTTAACGAAAGAACAATTTCAGTTGTTTGCAACAGAATATGGCTTGAAAATTAATAATGAAAAATTGCACTACTACAACATTTTAAGAGTATACATTGATTTACTTTGGCATTTTGAATATTTCCTGCTTTATAGAAATAAAAAATATTTATTACTAGGACAAGACTCTGTTGATAAAATTTTGAATTTGTTGAAAAATAATATATAATATTTTGATGGTTATGTTTAAATGTTTAAAAATTTCAAAGATTATATTTTATATGAAAATTACCAAAAACATTATTATTATAGGCTCTACCGGTACTGTTGGGCAACATGCGGTTAAGTTAGTGCAAAATGATTTATCTTCGTTTAACACTTTGGCTGTTGTTGCATACTCTAACTATAATGGTTTGGCTAGTGATGCAAAAAAAATACAGGCAAAAAGTGCAATAATAATTGATAATGAACATTATCTCAAGTTAAAAAATATCTTAGATGTAACTAATATTCAATCACATAGTGGTGAACAAGCTCTCTTTAATATGTTTGCCAATGAGAAAAATTTAACAGTGGTAATAGCATCAAGTGGTACAGCAACAATTAAATATCTGTATGAAGCCCTAAAGTATAATCACACAATCGCCTTAGCTAATAAAGAGTCTATTGTGTGCGGTGGTGAATTTATGCAGGAACACATAAAAAAATCTAGCAGTAAAATAATTCCTATAGATTCAGAACACAATGCCTTATACCAACTTATTGAACCTCATAACCATGAAAACATTCATCAATTAATTATTACCGCCTCAGGTGGTCCTTTTGTGAATTTATCATTAAATGAATTAAAAAACGTAAGAAAAGAAGATGCACTTAATCACCCTACTTGGAATATGGGTAATAAAATTACTATAGATTCCGCCACCATGGTAAATAAAGCATTAGAATTTATAGAAACTTCTTACTTATTTAATATGCCCTACAATAAAATAGATGTTCTACTCCATAGGCAATCTATTATGCATGGAGCTGTAAGTTATATAGATGGCTCATTTTTAGCAAATTGTTACACGCCATCAATGGCTGTTCCTGTAGCCTTTGCTTTGTATTATCCACATAGAAAGCCCACAACTGTAGCTCCTTTAAATTTAAGTGAAATAGGTAGTTTAAAATTTGAAGCAATAGATGAAAATCGTTTTAAACCAATTGCTTGGGCAAAAAATGTACTTAAATTAGGTGGCACTTACCCCATGATTATGAATGTTGCCAATGAAATTGCAGTTTTATCTTTCTTAAATAATATAATCTCTTTTGTACAAATCTTTGATGTGATAGAATATTGCTTAAACAAAATTCAAAGCAAATCAATTCATAGTTTTGAAAATTTAATAGAAGAATATGAATATATTAATAAAATAGCTAATAATTATATTAAAGGATTATCTTGATGCTAGAAATTATACAATTTATAAAAGACTATATCTTGGGCTTTTTCATCTTAATATCTATTTTAGTATTTGTGCATGAGTTAGGGCATTACTTATTTGCTAAATTATTTAAAGTTCATGTAGAATCTTTTTCTATTGGATTTGGTCCCGAAATAATAGGCTGGACAGATAAATCTGGCACTAGGTGGAAAATATCGCCAATTCCTTTTGGTGGATATGTGAAAATGAAAGGTGAAATGATTACAGATAATTCTAATTTAGATACAGAAGATTCTTTTCAAAATAAAAAACTTTGGCAAAAAGCCTTAATAGTTTTTGCGGGTCCTTTATTTAATTTAATATTCCCAATAATTGTATTGGTTTTTATTGCATTTTTTATAGGGATTCCTACTTTAACACCAAAAATAGATACTATTTTACCTAGTAGTTCTGTAGTACAAACATTGCAAAAAGGAGACATTATTCTTGAAATAAACAATACTCCTGTAAAATCTTTTTCAGAACTACAAAACATAATAATGAATAATCCTAATGCCTCATTAAATGCAAAAATTTCAAGAGACAATAAGGATTTATCAGTAAGAATCCAAGTAGCAGAAAAAAATAACAAAGGATTTTTAGGAGTTTCAGCAGACCAATCTGCTGTTATTTATGAAAAATATTCAAGCCTTGATTCTCTAAAATATACCTACTACACTTATACCAAAGTGTTCTCTATGATAGTTGGTGGATTATCAAAATTAGTTACAGGTAATATATCTTCTGATGATATTGGTGGACCTTTAAAAATTGCCCAAATGTCTGGAGATACCTTGAAACAAGGCTTAGGTGCATGGTTATTCTTTATTGCCATGCTATCTATAAATTTAGCAGTAATTAATTTATTTCCTATTCCTGCTTTAGATGGTGGTCATCTTCTAATATATTTAATACAAGCAATAATTAGAAGACCTTTAAGTTTAAAAATACAAAATCTATTAATGCAAATAGGCTTTGCTTGTTTAATGTTATTAATGCTTTTTGTGGTAATAAAAGATATAATATCTTTTATTAAGTAAGTAGGAAACTAATGAAAATAATGGCAAAAAAGTTATATGTCTTTTACTTCTTTTGTTTAATGAATATAATCTTCATTAATAGTGCTTTAGCTGAACAAATAAAAGAAATCAAAATTGCTGGATTAATTAGGGTAGATAAAGAATATATTCTAGATCTTATTACTGTTAAGGAGCAAATAGAATTTAATCAATCTGCTATAGATAAAGATATTAAAACTTTATATGCTACCGATATGTTTAGTGATATTAAAATATCTTTTAAAAATCAAATTTTATCAATAAATATTACTGAAAATCCAATGATTTCATCTATTACCGTATCTGGCAATAGTGCATTAAAAACAGACATGATAAATAAGGAGATGACCTTAAAAAATAGAACTCCTTTTTCAATCAATAAAATTAATTTAGATATTCAAAGATTAACTAATTTATACTATAAAACAGGATATTTAGGCATATCTATTAAATATACGGTAAAAAAATTAGACTATAATCGCATCAATGTATTTATTGATATTCAAGAAGGCGACAAAAGTGTAATTAGAGATGTTAATTTCAAAGGTAATAAATTTTATAACTCATCAGAATTAGCCGATGTAATACTAACCAAACCTGCTCGTTGGTGGAGAATTTTAAATTCAGCTGATGTTTATGATAAAAATCGTATTCTATACGATGGAGAACTACTAAGGCAATTCTATTTAGAAAATGGTTATCCTAACTTTATAATAATATCTACCTATACAGAAATGTTATTAAGCAATAATTCTTTTAATGTTACTTATACAGTAGATGAAGGTGAAAGATATAAATTTGGGGATAACATCATCTCCATTAAAATGAAAGAATTACTGCCTTATGAAGATGAAATTAAAAAAGTTATTGAATTAGATAAATCAGAATGGTTTAGAAACAGTGTTTTGCAACAACAGTTACAAGTAGTAAAAAATAAAATTGCTAGTCTTGGTTTTCAGTTTGTTTCTGTAACCACCCAAATGGTTTATAATGATATTGCCAAAAGAGTAGACATTGTATTTGTTATAACAGAAGAAAATCGTTTGTTCATTAATAGGATAGATTTCAAAGGCAATACAAGAACTAGAGATTATGTAATTCGTAGGGAATTAAAATTCTTTGAAGGTGATGCCTACTCAAGCGACAAAATCAATGTGGCAAACCGTAACTTATACCGAACAGGCTATTTTCAAGGTATAACCTTCCAAGATACACCAGCAGAAGAAGGTAAGGTAGATTTAGGCTTAACCCTAGAGGAAACCTCTACAGGTACAATTTCAATTGGTGGTGGCTATTCCACATTAGATCGTTTAACCTTAGAGGGTGGTTTTTCCGAGGCAAATCTTTTTGGCACAGGTAAGTATTTTTCTATTAATTTAAACTTAGCTGAAACATCACAAAGTTATTCTACCTCATTAACCGAACCATATTTTTTAGGCAAAGAGCTAGGTGCTACAATTAGCATTTATAGAACAGACAGTGGAACTGATGCTTTCGGCTTTTACAATGACTCTTTATACCGCAATACGGAACAAGGTATTAGTACATCTATTGCATACAATTTAAGTAACGATTGGAGAGAAAGCATTGGCTACACATTATTTCATAGAAGAATTAGTTCGCTATTAGGTGGTTTATCACAGAGTATTCAAGAAATTGCTGGTTCTTCCATTATTTCTAAAGTATCACATAGTATATCTTATGACGGAAGAAACAATGCCTTGTATCCAACAAAAGGATTTGATTCAAGTTTATACACCGAATATGCGGGAGTATTTGGCAATACATACTATATAAAAAATGTGGCAAAATTAACTTGGTACTACAGTATATATGAAGAAGTAGTATTGTCTAGCTTACTTTCTACAGGAAATATTACAGGACTATTTGATCATAAGGTAAATATAGTTGATAAATTTACCATGGGCGGTGCTACTTTAAGAGGCTTTTCAGAAGGCAGTACACAAGGTGGTATTGGACCCGTTGATATGCTAACAGGTGAGAGTATTGGTGGAATGTTTATGTATAGAGCATCTTTTCAAATAGATGTTCCTGTGCCGGGCGTTGGTAATTAT
>CANHGT010000025.1 GCA_947460385.1 Alphaproteobacteria bacterium | reverse complement strand
ATCTACGGATTCCTTTTTTGATTCTAACCCATAACACTATAATTGTTATGCTAAGCCTTTATAAACAAGGGTATGTAATAATAAATTTGACAAAAGTAGTGTATTAATGTTATTATTTATTTATATTTATAGCATATCTAAAAAAAGTTTCTTTCTCTTAACAATTTTTATAAAAAAAAATTATTAAGGAATCTACGGATTCCTTTTTTTACTTATTATCATGTTCACTAGCCAACATTAAAATAGGGCTAGTTGATTTTCCGTATTATTTTTCTTCTTTTTCTTACCTATAAAGCTTTTTATAGAGCCGTACTGTTTGTCGGTTATACTAAAAATACTTATGTTGCCCTGTGGGGGTAGGTTATGATTTAATGTACTTTCTATTTTATCTTGCTTGGTTTTATTATCTAAGCATTTTATATATACCGAATACTGTAATTGGGTGAATCCTGAATCTAGTAATAAATTTCTAAACTCCCTATAGTCTTTTTTATTTTCTTGGGTTTCTGTTGGTAGGTCAAACAATACAAATAGCCACATAATTTTATATCCACTAATATAACTAATATCTTTCATTATATTTTTATTGTTCCAAAATTTAATAGATTATCATTCATTTTAAAGCTACTTACAAGGCTTTGTGCTATATAATTGAATACATTGTATATTGGCACATTCTCACCGTTGTGTAGTACATCTAAATGAATTATTTTTGCTAATTCTTGCTTGATTTTTGGGGTTAAAATATCTACCCCGCTTAAATTCATATTTTTCACGGTAAAATCTACTAGTGGTCTATAAATTTCCATAATATCATCTGCCAAACAAAAGGGATTATAATTATTTTTATGAAATATGCCTAAGTGGGTGTTTAAGCCTGATGCTACTAAACTTCTGGCTGCTGATGAACGTAATACTATATAGCCATAATTTAGTGCCACATTTAGTATGTCTTTTGATTCGCTTTCTCTTTTAAAATCATCATTAAAAATTTTAGAAAAATATAAGCGTGCAGATTGGGATTCCATAAAGGTACTATCGCCCGACATTACAGCATTTGCCATATCTTTCAAAGTGGCATGCTCGCTACAACAGGGATAAAAATACTGTAAAACCTTACTTTGGTTTAAAATTTTTTCTTTTACAGTACTTTGCCACAGCCGTTTTTTTAAGGTAGTTTTGGCATTAATTTGATGCTCTAAAACAAGCCTACTTTTATAATGGCTACTAAGGGGTATCGCCACCGAAGTGGGTAAATACACCTCATTACAAAATACAACGGGAATATTATGGTGGGCGAGTTCACTCATTAAATTTTTAGTAATTACGGCATCGGGGGCGGAAAGTACCACAGATACAATATCTTCTAAAACTACCCGCCCCACTTCTACCCCTGCATTTTTTACCAGCAAAAATCCCCGAAACATATTTAAAGAATAGTTGTTGGTATTAATTTCTACAATTTGCTTAGGCATCTTCTGTGTTTATTTCCTCATTTTTGCTTACCTTTAGATAATCTTTATATTGCTTATTACGGTGCTTGTGAAAGTTTTCAACTGTGCCTAAAATTTTGCCACTTGGCATTATGGCAATTTTTTGCATTTGGCGTTTTTCTATTAACACAGGAATAGCTATGATTTGAGCTTTTACGTTTAACAGATGAGGCACAAAACTAATTCTATTATCTGTAGAGCTAAAAACTTTAAGTTGCATAATTTCAGGAATATTTTCAACCCCATTGTTTTTATACAATACCACTAGGTCATCTTTAAACAGGGTCATAATTTTTTTAGCCGCTGGGTGGGGGCGTGTTTTAAGCACATCACTTTGTAATAATTTTTGCCGAGCATTATAATCCATATGGCTAATATAGTCGCCCTTATAATTATAAACAGTATCACCTTGTTTATTTTTACTTGGTATTTGCCAAATATCCACACACATAAATGAATTTGCCGAGTATCCTTTATATGGGGCAGAGCCAATTTTTATTATGTCTTTTGTTTTATATTCTACCCTTAATTTTTTTATGCCATGTTTATTACCAAAATTTATTAACGATTCTTTTAACTTTGTAGCATTTATAGAATCCTTTTGTTTGGCGATTTCGCCATCAAACTTTAATAAATTTTCATTTACCAAGTGTTCTATGATTCGTTTTTGCCAAGTTATATCTTTAATTTGCTTTAGATTATCATATAGCTTCTTAGAATCACTTCCTGAAAAGCTATCTATTGCTACCCTAATATTTACCGTGTAAAAACCCTTGCTATTTGGCTCTCCCCTTACTCCGTATGCTGTTTCATCGTGGAATTTAGCCTCGCTACCGTGGTCTATTTTATGGGAAATTATCATGGTATCCATTTTATTTGCCACAGAATGATAAAAGGCTGAACCTTCTATTTTTTCTTTACCTGAAACAGATTTGTGAATAATTTTACCGAAAATATCTTTGCGTAGTTCTTTCTTAGCATCTATATAGTTTTTCCAATTTTCTTTAGATTCCTCTACACTTAAAGCACTGCCTTTAGTATTGTAGTGCTTTTGTAGTTTTTCATCTTCTATTTGCATTTGAAAATCAAACTCTCTGTTCACCCTTTGTACCATGCTCCTATCTATTAGGGCTAAGGTTATGGCATCTATTGCATGATGACGGTGGTCTGCCCGTTCTTTTGTACTTTCATCACCCATGGTTAAACTATTAAAGCCTAAGAAGTATCTATATTGTGCGGTTAGCCCACCTTGTATGCAAACTACATTATGCTCATTTTCTACAATTGCGGTTAAATACTCCCGTGCTACCCTTGAAAAATAGCGGGTATCGTTCAGTTGCCTTGCTATGAATTTTTCTTGTTGTTTTGGGTCTTGCAATTGTTCATGGGCTACTGCTAAGAATCTTCTATATTTAGAGATAGAAAACATCTTACTTGAATTAATTAAGATGGCATCATAGTTATAGCCTTGTGGATTACTAGAAAAAGCTTCAAAAGGGGTTCTACCTTTTTTAAATTGATTTGCCGACTTCTTGCATAAAACCTTATTATTAAAACTATCATCATAGGTTTGGCTGAATGGTAAAATATGGTCTACCTCTATATTATGGGTAAATACATCACCTGCACCTATTGTTTCACCACTATATGCACATTTTGTTAAATCTTTTTTACTCATTTCTAAAAATAGTTTTGCTCGGGTAATATCCTCACGGCTATTAGGATTACCACCATTGTCTAAACAAAATTGTGATGCTGCATCTTTAAAAACTTTAGATTCTTTTTGTTCTTTTTCTATTTTACTTTTACTATTTTTAGAATTGTTAATATCCCTAGCTAGTTCTAAATGAATATTGTGAAACTTAAAGCTTTGCCCAAAACGTTCTCTGCAGTCTTTAAGAACACTGTTTACCACCGTTCTTAGCTGGTTAAGAACCATGTGAACCGTTGGGTTATTAATTTTACCATAAGTTAACTCTGCTATGCCTACATCTTCTTGTGTTATCTTCTTTATTAAGGCTTTGCCATGTAAACTATTACAATCTTTCACATTATTTTTTTTACGGCTTTTACCTTCATTGTAATAAATATAGCCATCTTTTACTTCAAAATCTTTATAGGTTATACCTGCTACTGATTTTTGCAGAAGTTCACCGTAATAGGGTAGGGAATCTACATCTATTTTGCTTTTTTGGGAATGACTTCCATATTTTTGTTCTCCCGTATTAATATCATGTATTAGTTTAATAGCTTCGGAGTAAATATGCCCTTGCTTTAAATAGGGTAGAATATCTTCAATAAATTCTTTACTTACACTGCCATAGTCTTTATTACTAAGCACCTGTAAAGGGCATGATATAATATTTTGAATATTCTCATGCGATAAGTTATATTTTTTTAATTCAGCCTCTACATGCTCATCTTCTTCTTCATCATTTAAAATAAAGGCAATAACATCATTTTGTTCCTGCATTGATAGTGTCTTCCATTTACTGCCAAAATGTTTTTCTTCTTGCATTTTACAATGGGTGAATAACCCCGGTAGTTCGCTTCTATTTTCTGTATCTAAATTAAAAATAATTTTATCATCAAGATTTTTAAATTCAGGCAATTTGTATAATTCTTTGAAAGTTACATTGCCCTTTGAATCAATTGAGCTATAGAACTTATTAATTACCGCTGTTCGTTGTTCTGTTGTTAGTTCATATACTTCACGGCTATTTTCAAAAGAATATTTTAAATTGTTAATATCTTGATACATGCGATATTCTTGGAATAAGGGCATTGCCTTAGCAATTCTTCTTTTACCATCTACAAATTGACACCAACCAATTAAAGCCTGCTGTGATTTTAGAGGGCGTTGGTGAAAAATACCTTTTTCTACAGTATTCCACTGCTCTTCGGTTAAATGTTTGTATTGTAGGGCTTTAATTTTATTAAATTCTTCCTGATACATGCCACGATCTGCATAGTGCTCTGTTGTTTCGGCACTAAACCTAATTTTCTTTTGTTCGGTAAGCTTACCTGATTCTACTAAATTTTGATTCGCACTATATTGGGCATAAAGATACTGCCCTAAGGTAATATTTTGTTCACTTAAAAGATTTTGCAAACCTGTAATTTTCTTTTTATAATCGGTATCTTCTTTGGTATTTGCTTGTTTTCTATTAGATTTAAACCCACGACGCACTGCTAAATGATGCAATGCCCTAGCCAAACAATCTTTACTAACATCTGTAGTTACACTTAAAGTTCTTGCCTCGTACGGATTCATAGCAAATACAATTTTTCTTGCATTTTCATCTTCGGGCATTAAACCACAATTAATAAGGTTATTGATGTGATATGCAAGACGGTTTATTTTTCTATCTCTAACACGCCTAATGCCACGTGCGGTTCTTCTTGCCACATTTAATGGCTCTCTATCTTTAGGATTTCTACCATCTGAAAAAATACGTACTCCTGCATCAATTAGTTCGTAGTTATTGTCTTCATTGTTATTAGCTACACTCACAACGCTAAAGCCAATGCTGTTTGTTCCTATATCTAAGCCGAGTCTATATTCTGTCATTTTCTTTTCCCTAATTGTTATATAATTATAAGATATATACCAATTTAAAGATTAAATCAAACATAAATAGCAGGATATAAGACACAATGCAAGCAATATTGATGTGCTGTAAAAGATAAATAATGGAATATAGCTAAATAATTTTGTTTTGAAAAGTTAATGCAGTGAAATCTGCTGTAGTAGGATAATCTTAGCCTGTGGCTAGTAGTTTAAATGAATCAAGATTGTATGCTAGTAATTTATACAATTGCTAAGGATAATGTAACTACAACAACAATGTTTATTACATTCTTTATTATAGTTACATTACATAAGTTAATTAAGTAAAAATTATTTTTCCCACTTAATTACTGCCATTTTGTGGCAAACTAATTCTTCCATAGCATAACCAATACCACTTACACCATAAGCAGTTGAACGACGCCCAGCAAAAGGCATCCAGTCTACCCTGAAAGCACTATGGTTATTAACAATAACCGCACTAGAATCAATATTGTGAAAATAATTCATAATGTTGTTAATGTTGTTACTAAATACCGCTGCTTGAAAGGGCATATCTACACTATTGGCAATATCTATTGCTTCATTAATATCTTTATAAGAATATAAACAAATTACAGGACCAAACACTTCCTCACAAGATACTTTAGAAGTTAGAGGAGGTTTGCTTAAAATAGTAGGAGCATATACAGTGTTAGATATTTTAGAACCTCCACATAATAGTTTTGCCCCATCTTTCACTGCTTCATTAACCCAAGAATCTACTCTGTCTACCTCTTTGCTAGAAATTAATGGACCAACTTCGGTTTCAATTAAGGTTGGATCACCAGCTTTAAGATTTTTAGTAGCTACTGTTAGTTTTTCTGCCATTTCTTCAAAAATATCTTCATGAATAAATATGCGTTGCGATGAAATACAAACTTGCCCAGCATGATAAAAGCCACCCTTTACAATAGATGCTACCACGCTTTCCATGTTATCTAAAGTTTTATCAACCAATACAGGGGCAACACCGCCATGTTCTAAGGCGTATCTAACCCCATTGGCTAATTTATTTCTTAAATACCAACCAATTTGGGCTGATCCTATAAAACTAAAGAAACTAATTCTTTTATCACTTACAATTGCATCTGCTACCTTGCTATCACATACCAAAGATTGGCACCACTGCTTAGGTAATCCTGCTTCATGCAATAATTCTACTAGCCTAACACAACAGCTAGGGGTGCTACCTGCAGGTTTAACAATAACAGGGCAACCTACAGCTACAGCAGGAATAACTTGATGTACAATTAAATTTAGGGGGTGGTTAAAAGCACTAATAGATAAAACAACCCCAATTGGTTCATGAATTGTAAATGCTACATTATCTTCCGATGCTTTATTAAAGCCCATAGGTATGGTATCACCTTTAAGGGTGTGCATTAATTCTTTGCCAGCTAGTTTAATGCCATCTATAGCACGACTAACTTCAATTTTAGCATCAAATAATGGTTTACCACCTTCTTGGGCAATAGTCATAGCAAATTCATCAGCTTCTTTTGCTACAAGTAGGGCTAATTTTTCCAAAATTGCCACACGTTCATGATTTTGCAACCAAGCTTTTTTATTTTTAAAAGTTGTATAGGCAGTTTCTAACATTGCATTGGCTTCATCTAATGTACTTTTCTTTAAAGTTTTAAGTACTTCTTCAGTATAAGCCGACCTAACTTCTAAAGTCATTATATTTTCTCCTTGTTCAGTAATTCTGTAATGAGAACTTTTTCATTTTCACTGTAGTCAATAGGTAAATCTATTAAACATACGCCTTTTTCTTGAAAACATTTTTCTAAAGTTGGTAGAAAGTCTTCAGTTTTTTCTATTCTGTAGCCTTTTGCCCCATAACTTTCAGCGTATTTTACAAATGATGGATTGCTAAAATTTAAACCAAAATCTGCTAATTGCATAGCATTTTGCTTCCATTTAATCATACCATAACCACTATCATTAATTACTAACACCACTAAATTTAATTTTAGTCTTAATGCGGTTTCAAGTTCTTGAGAATTCATCATGAATCCACCATCACCCGCTACTGCTAAAACTTTTTTATTTGGGTGTAATCTAGCAATCTCCATAGCAGAAGGTAGCCCAGCACCCATAGTAGCTAAAGCGTTATCTAAAAGAAAATGATTAGGGTTTGGCGATTTATAATGCCTTGCAAACCATAATTTATACATACCATTGTCTAAAGCAACAAAGCCATCGTTACCCATAGCTTTTTGAATATCACTAACCATTTTTTGTGGCTTGATAGGAAAGCTATTGTTATTTTCATCTTTAAGTAAAAAGTTATTTAAAAATGCTTGTACTTTTTTAGCATAGGTATAATCAATAGATAATTTACCTAATTTGCTAGATAGTTCTTTAGCAATTAAACCGATGTCTCCAACTAACTCTATTACAGGTTGATAAATATTATCTACTCCTGCACTGCTATAATTAATATGGATTATTTTAGTATCATTACTTTCAACCAAATAAGGCGGTTTTTCTACTACATCATAACCTATATTTATAATTACATCGGCCTTAGATATTGCATCATGAATATAATCGCCCGCAGAAAGTGCAGTTGTTCCAAGAAAATGGCTATGAGTATCTGCCACAGCACCTTTACCCATTTGACTATTGCAAAACATTAAGCCTGTATTATCAATTAATTGAGTTAATTCATCTTGTAATTTATGCCTGTTACAACCAGAACCAATTAACACTAATGGCATTTTTGCATTCTTAATTAAAGACACAGCTTCATTTAATAGGGTAGGGTTACATGCACCATAAGCAGTTTTAGCAATAATTGATAAGCCAATTGTTTTATCAAGCACAGGTTCGGCCGATACATCTTCAGGAAATTCAAGGCATACACAACCCGGCTTATCTTCTTCTGCTACTCTAATTGCTTCTCTAACTGAAGAAGCTACCATATCTACACTTACTATTTGTTTTGCTAATTTCGTAATTGGCTTCATCATTGCTATAACATCAATAATTTGAAAGCGTCCTTGCTTACTTCTAGTAATTGGCTTTTGCCCTGTAATTAATAACAATGGAAATCCACCTAGTGTTGCATAAGCTGCAGATGTGGTAAAGTTTGTTGCACCGGGACCTAATGTAGAAATTGCCACACCGCACTTACCTGTTAACCTGCCATAGGTAGCTGCCATAAAAGCTGCTGCTTGTTCGTGCCTAGTAAGTATTAATTTAATATTAGATTTGCTAATTGCTTCTAATAAATCTAAATTTTCTTCTCCCGGTATTCCATAAATATATTCTACGCCTTCTTGTTCTAAAGCTTCTATAAATAAATCTGAAGCATTCTTTACATGAGTCATTGTTTTGTCCTATTTTTAATGTTTATAATGTTTAAATATTGTTTAAGCTGATACTTAACGTTTCATCATTAAAGATTCTTCTATTCTCTTTAATGCAATTGAATAAGCAGCACTTCTTGGGTTAATTTTTTCTTTTTCGGTTAAAAGCCAAATTTTATCAAAAGCTTCTTTCATAACTTTTGTTAATTCATTTTTCACGTGTTCAATACTCCAGCTGTAACACTGCATATTCTGCACCCATTCAAAATAACTTACTATAACTCCACCAGAATTTGAAAGAACATCGGGCAAAGTAACTACACCTTTGTTATCTAAATAGTTAATAGCTTCACTGCTTAAACCTCCATTGGCTGCTTCAATAATATAAGGAGCTTTAATTTTTTCCATATTACTCGCATTAATAACGCCATCTATAGCCCCTGGTATTAAAAAATCTACATCTAAAATAAGTAACTCTTCATTGCTAATTTTTTGAATGTTGCCAATATTTTCTAAGAGATTACTATCTTTTAAAGTAGCTGATTTATTATTGGATATATTTTGCAATAATACATTAATATCTAAACCATCTTTATTGTATATAGCCCCTGTATAATCACTTACAGCTACAACTTTATATCCTGCTTCATGTAAAAATTTAGCAGCAAAGAAGCCTACATTGCCAAGACCTTGAATAGCAACCTTGATTTCTTTTGGAGATTTATTAATTTTATTTGTTACAAAATCACAAATTAAATATACACCATATCCTGTGGCTTCTGTTCTAAATAAGCTACCACCTAAAGCTACAGGCTTTCCAGTGATTAGTGCCGGAGCTTTTACATTGTGAATTTTTTCATATTCATCTAACATCCATGCCATAGTTTTGCTATTTGTACCAATATCACAAGCAGGAACATCTATAGTAGGACCCACATTATGAGCAATGCCCTGCATATAAGCCCTTGATAATCTTTCTAATTCACTTGTAGACAAGGTAGAAGGATTAACTTTAACGCCACCCTTACCTCCACCATAAGGCAAACCAACTAACGCTGTTTTAATTGTCATCCAACAGGCTAAAGCATTAATTGTGTTAATATCTACATTTTCATGAAACCTAGTTCCACCTTTTGCAGGACCTAATATTGTATTATACCTTGTTCTGTATCCGTTAAATATTTTAACAGAGCCATCATCCATTTTCACAGGAAAATTTATAATAAAAACTTTCTCGGGGTTACTTAAATACTCTAACACTTCATTGCTAACTTTAGCCTCTAGGCTAAGCTTTTCTAATGTTTTTAAAGCATTCTCAAATAAATTACTCATGAATTAATATCCTTAACTTATAATTATTATATTATATTAAAAATTTATGAATTAGCTTCTTGTAAATCTAGTTTATTTTCAGATTTAGCAACAATAAGAGCCACAACTAAATCGCCTCCAACATTAATTAAAGTTCTAAACATCTCCATTAGTCTGTCAACGCCTATTATAATAGCAATACCTTCTACAGGAATGCCATATTGTACTAAAATCATTGTTAAAGTGATTATTCCTGTTCCGGGAATACCTGCTGCACCTACTGTGGCAATAACTGCTAAGGCACCTACGCCAATATAGTCTATAATTGTCATTTCTACCCCATAAATATTAGATAAAAACACAACCGCTAAACCTTGCATAATAGCTGTAGCATTCATATGAATGGTGGCACCTAAAGGCAAAACAAAGCTAAATATTGATTTATCTATACCTAATTTTTCTTCAGCCACTTTCATTGTAACAGGCAGAGCTGCATTGGAACTGGTTGTAGAAAAAGCTAAAGCTAAAGCGGGAGAAGATTTTTTTATAAAGCTAATTATATTTACACCTGATATTTTAATTAATGGCAAATATACAAGTAGTAGATGCACAAACAATATTAAAAACATAATTCCTGCATATTCTATCATTGCTCCCAGCACTAAGAATCCTTGAGTTGCTAATGATTTTGTAATTAAAGCAAAAATACCAATTGGGGTAAGACGCATAATCATCGTAATAACGGCTATAACTAATTTTTCTAATTGAGCTACAGCATTTGTTAAACTTGCCTTATCATCTTTAGATGCACCAAGTATTGCAATACCAAATGCAACAGCTATAAAAATAATTTGTATCATATTGTTATTCAACATAGGAGCAATGATGTTATCGGGCACCATGTTTGCTATATTGTCTATAAAAGAAGGAGTATTTGTAGTTGTAACAGCTACAGCGTCTTTAGATACTGCACTACCAAAATCTAGCCCTGCAGAAAGAAGTTGGCTAATAGAGATAGATAACAGCAAAGCAATTACAGTTGTTATAAAAAACATGCTTAATGTTTTCAATCCTACAATTCTTAAGTCTTTAACGCTATTAAGATTAATAATACCGTTCATTAAAGATAAAATAACAATAGGAACAATAGTGAATTTTAACAAACGAATAAACACGGTGCTTATAATAACAACTATATTCATTGAATATTCATAAATCAAAGGCAAGCTTTCTTTAATAGATAGTAGGAGGAAGCTAAATAAAATTGCTAAAAATAGTGATATAATAATGTTTTTTGTCATACTAGCACTCCTTGATTTTTTTATTTTTAATTCTAAAAGAATAATTATATACTAAAATTATAATACAATGCAATCAATAATTACAAATTAAAGCACTACAAACAATGATGTTTTAACTATGTTTTACAATAAATTGATAAATCTCAGCAGGACTGTCAAAATTTTTACAAGATTCTAAAAATTGTTTTTTTGATAGCAATCGCATGAAATCTGATAATGCTCGAATATGCTCTATATTATCCTTAGACACAAAATTTAAAAACATATTTATTTCAACACCCTGTGGTAAAACTATTGGGTCTTTTACAACAACCAAGGCAAAGATGCTTTTGGCAAAACGTAAATGACTTAATTTATAATATGCCACACTGTGATAAAAAGAAAACAAGACTTTATCATCTACTAGCATGTATCTTGCAGAGCTTTGCACCATATCTTTTAATGAGTTTGCATACTCTTTATTGTTAAAACTTTCGTTTTTAAAAATTTTAAAAGATTCGTCTATAACATCGTTCCAGTTATTTGCTTTATCTAAAATTATAATATTCTTTTCGGGTAGAAAGTCGTATAAGCGTTTGCTATTTTGTGATGGATTATACAATTCATTGTTTTTATCAAATCCTTCATTTAGTAACTTAATTTCATCTGCCCTTGAAAATACTGCGGAAATATTAATTTGTGGATAGTTACTATTTTGCAAGGGAGTGGTTGTAATGCAATAGTCTACTTGATTATTATATTTCATATTATTATAGATAAAACTATTGTAGTCAAAAATTTGTATCACTTTTACATTAAAAATTGTAGTGATTTGCCTTTCTAAAAACTTGGCAATACCTACACCTAAATGACAAATAATATAAACTTTTTTGCTAGTATTATGCTCGGTGGATTGATCTAAAAAATTATTAACATACATGACAATAAATGCTATTTCATCATCGGGAATTTTGATGTTAAATTCTACCTCTATAAAAGATAGAGTGTCTTTAACTATATGAAATATTTCTTGATAAGATTGTAGTACATCATGCAATATCGTATCAACTACGGCAATATTATTTTTCACTCTAAAAATCATTGCTTTCATGTATTGTAAGAACAACTCTAGCATCTCTATATCGTATATTAATAATTTGTTAAAGCGACTACTAATACGCAAAAGAAAAGCTTTGCAAATAATTTCTAAATTCAAAAAAATATCTTTATAAATATCTGTATTAAAAATGTCATTAGAAAACATAATTAATTCAATGATTTTTAGCTTGTCTTCCTGATTTAAAATAATATTTAACTGCTCGCATAAGTTGCTTAGGGGCTGATAGCCAATTTGATATTCTTTGCTATCTTTTAGTACATCTAAATTATCTAACTGTTCTAAATGATAGCCTTGCTTAACCCTAATAAAACTAAAAATCATAAACATGTAGCATACTTTCAAAGTTTCACTGCTTTGATATTTGAATTGATTTAAGAAATTATCAATATCTTGTTTGTGTTCCACAATAGGAAACATATCTTCAATCAATATGTTAAAGCTATCTATTGTACAGCTGTTAAACACTTGCAAACCTTTCATTCTAATTAAGCTTTCATTTTGCTGTAAATTAATGCCCTTATTAATAGTTACACTATAATCTAATTTGTTATTATCAAGGAAGTGCTTGACGGTTTCAAAATCATTTTTAACTGTACCACGACTTACACCTATTTTTCTAGCAAACTGTGAAATATTCACCTTATTACTACAGAGTAATACAATTAATAGGTATTGTTGCCTAGTAACAGCGTCCATTATATAATTATGATGGTGCTGTACAGATATCAAATGTTGTTGAATTTCACTTTTGTTGTCAATATGAATGATGTGTTGTTTAATAGTAATTTTCAAAAAAGCATTTTCTTCTAAAAAATAGTTAATACTAGATATGTAGTGCCGTATTGTTCTTTCAGATATCTTATGTTCTTCACTTAATAGTTGCAAAGTAACTACATTGTTATTTATAATGCTTTGAAGAATCTTAAATTCTTTTTCTTTAAGCTTCATGTTCAATCTTCCTAAACACTACGCAAGCCCAATCATTGTTTTTTATAAGTTCTACTACTTGAAAATTAAATTGCTTGCTTTTTTCAATTAGGGAATCTTTTTGTTGCCATAAAATGCCAGAAAGTATTAAATATCCACCATCAAGCAAACATTCTGCAAAATCATTCATCATAGATAATAATGGTTGCAATAAAATATTAGCTACTATGATGTTGTATTGATTCTTCTTATTAATATTGTTGAACCCCTCACTTATTAAGGGTTTAATGTGTGTACTAACTTCATTTATTTGAAAAAAATTATTGGCAGTACTAAGGGCTAATTCATCTAAATCGGTCGCAATCACTTCACACAACCACATTTTAGCTATTGCAATGGCTAAAATACCACTGCCTGTTCCCACATCTAAAGCTGTATTGCACTTTACTCCTGAAGAAAAAAGTTTTTCTAATGCTTGTAAGCACATAGCAGTTGTTTCATGTTTGCCTGTGCCAAATGCTGTGCTTTGTGCCACCATAATAGCGTTTGGAACCATGTGTTTATTTTTTTGAAAATCTTCTAAATCGTTAAAAATTCTAAACTTGCCTATTTGAAAATTAGGGTGGATAATTAACTGATTACTGTAATTAGTAAAATCTTCCTGAATTTGCATTAACACACTATTTGACAAAGATAAACTGTTAATAATAGTTTGTAACTCTTTAACAATATCGTCTATTAAATCATCGCTTTTGGGTATGATTTTTAATTGCCATGCTGAAAATGATAAATCTAAAATATTATCATTGGCAATTTCTTTGCCTTCTACTCCATTAACAATAATAGACTGTATTAAATCACTAAATAAAGGCTCTAAAGCTGTCTCCAGTACGTTGATGTTGGTTGTGTTGATATCTAACAATATGTATTTCAATTATAATGATTCCTGTGTTGTGTATCCATAAATGCTATTTAGCAAAAATGATTATAACAGAAAAAATATTAAACAGATAACCATGAATATAACAAATATAACATTACTTATGTCAATGCTAAAGAATTACTATAGACTTTTATTATTATTTAAATTATAATATGCAGTATTGTTTTACACCCTTGGAGGTAAACAATGCAAAAAATATTAGAATCAATTATATTTAAGGGGATACATAAATTATGACAGAAAATAATTTTCAATTTAATGCAGTAGTAAGAGAAAAAGTAGGTAAAGGTTCTTCTAGGGAGCTTAGAAGAAATGCTATGGTTCCTGCTAGTGTTTATGGCGATAAAAAAGACCCAATCTCTGTGGCTTTAAATCCTAAAGAAGTAAAATCACAAATGAAAAGAACTTCTTTGTATGGAAACATTTATGTTGTTGAAATTAAAGATAACAACGATAAATCTATTGCTAAAGAAGAAGTGCTAGTGCGTGATATTTCTTTAAATCCTGTAACAGATGAACCAATTCACGTAAATTTATTAAGAGTAGGTAACAACACTGTAACAGATATTGAAGTACCTTTAATTTTCAAAAATCAAACAAAATCTGTTGGGCTTAAAGCAGGTGGAATACTTAATATAGTAGCCCATTCATTGCAATTAAGATGTAATCCTAAAAATGCTCCTAAAAACATAGAAGTAGATTTATCTGATGTAAGAATAGGCGATGTTATTAAAATTGAAAACATTAAATTAGCCGATGGCATTAAAACTTTTTATCCAAAAGGTTATGCAATTGTATCTATTACAGCTCCTGCAGAAGAAGCCGCAGCTAAAACTACCGCTTAATTTAATATAAATATGTATATTAAAAGATGTTAGCAATTATAGGGCTTGGCAATACTGGTGAAAAGCAGTCTGAAAAATCTTATTATGAACATAATAGGCATAATATAGGTTTTTTAGTGCTAGATAGTATTGCTAGGCACTATAATTTTAGCAATTTTACAGGCAAAGATAGGTACGAAGTATCTACTAATAACATTAACAATATAAAAACATTGTTAATAAAGCCTGTTCCCTATATGAACAACTCGGGCATTGGGGTACAAAGGGCTACTAATTTTTATAAAATTACCGAAGATAATATTGTAGTAATTCACGACGACCTAGATTTACCATTCCTAAATGTTAGATACAAAACTAATAGTGGCGATGGTGGGCAAAGGGGCGTGCGAGATATTCATGAAAAAATTGGCAAGAATATTCATAGAATAAAAATAGGAATCAACCGTCCATTAGGTAACACTCCTGTGGAAAAATGGGTACTTAGTGATTTCAATAAAAATGAGCTTGCGGAATTAAGCATCTTTTTAGAATTATTTAATAGAAATATCAATTTACTAATGAACAAAGATTTTAATAATTTTTGCAAAGAAGTTAACCAAAATATGGAGCAATAATGAGTTTAAACTGTGGAATTGTTGGCTTACCAAATGTGGGTAAATCAACCTTATTTAATGCTTTAACATCAACCCAAATAGCACAGGCGGCTAATTATCCGTTCTGCACCATTGAACCTAATAAGGGTATAGTAGATGTTACAGATAGCAGATTACAGCAAATTTCTAACATTAGTAAATCTAAAGCTTTACTTCCTGCAAAATTAGAGTTTGTAGATATTGCAGGGCTGGTTAAAGGAGCTAGTAAGGGCGAAGGCTTGGGTAATCAATTCTTGGCAAACATTAAAGAGGTAGATGCAATTATTCATGTGTTAAGATGCTTTGACGATGGCAATGTAATTCATGTGGAAGACAGTGTAAATCCAAAGCGAGACGCCGATATTGTAAATACCGAGCTAATGTTGGCCGATTTAGAAAGCCTAGAAAAACGCATTCCTAATTTAGAAAAAAAAGCCAAAGGGGGCGATAAAGAAATAAAAGAACAATTAGCAGTAATGTTAAAAATTCTTCCCCATTTGCAAAAAGGCGAACCAGCACGTAAGGCAGTATTAACTGTGGAAGAGCAGCTTGTGGCTAATCAATTATTTTTAATGACTATAAAACCTGTACTATTTGTGTGCAATGTTGGTGAGAACGATCTAATGGGCGAAAATGCTTATGTACAACAGGTAAAAGAGTTAGCTAGCCAAGAAAATGCCGAATATGTAATTATTTGTAGTAAGTTAGAACAAGAAATTTCTGCATTAGAATCGGTCTCAGAAAAACAAGAGTTTTTAGAATCTATGGGCATGCAAGAAACAGGGTTAGATAAAATTATAAAATCTGCCTTTAAGTTGCTAGGCTTACATACATTTTTTACAAGTGGTCCACAAGAAACTAGGGCATGGACTATTCCTGTTGGGGCAAAAGCACCGCAGGCTGCAGGTACAATTCATAGTGATTTTGAAAAAGGCTTTATTTGTGCTGAAACTATTTCCTGTGCCGATTATATTGCCTTGGGCGGTGAAGCAAAAGCAAAAGAGATGGGTAAAGTTCGCCAAGAAGGTAAACAATATGTGGTACAAGATGGTGATATTATTCTGTTTAGGTTTAATGTGTAGTAATTACCATGAGTTTATACGAAAGTTTACAAAAAGCTATCTCGGAGGAAGATGTTAAAGACTTATACATTAAGGCTTTAAATTTAAAGGTAGAATCAAAAAATTTGGTAGATATTCAAACCAAAGAAATCTGGTTTGAAGCAAAGCTTAAGCCAACTTCTACCTATGCCATGTTT
>CANHGT010000024.1 GCA_947460385.1 Alphaproteobacteria bacterium | reverse complement strand
TGATATGATACAAGTTCTTTTTCTTTGTATGTTTGTTCAGCCATAACTTGTTCAGCCATAATAATATGTACCCCTATTGAATAAAATTAAACATTAAATTATAATGATATTCTAATAAATAATAATAATTATATCTTATTTAATGACACCTGTTGATATTATATGCTAGAATTGCACTAGATTATACCAATCAATGTACTGCCATCCAAATAGTTGAACTCTTCTCTGGTCTATACTATACTATATAAGATAAACAGTTCGCATTATCAATATCAGGAAAATCTAATTATGCGTATTATTGCCGGAAAATTTAAAGCTAAAAAATTATTACAGCCTGCATCTAGCGATGTTAGACCAACTAAAGATTTTGTAAAAGAAACGATTTTTAATATGCTGACACACTTGGTAGACTTAGAACAACCATTGCACGTACTAGATTTGTTTGCTGGATCGGGATCACTTGCCCTAGAAACTATTTCTAGGTGGAATGCTAGTGCAGTATTTGTAGATAACAATATGCAGTCTATAAATACCATTGTAGCCAACTTACAAAGTATAAATCAAAAAAATCTTCACCTGGTAATTAATCATGATGCTACTTCTGTCAACTTAGAATCGTTAAAAGTAAAATTTAATATCATTTTTATAGATCCTCCATATAATTCTAATTTGGTTTGCGAATCTCTCTCTAACATAATTAATCAAAAGCTTTTTCAGCATAATGTGCTTTTTGTGATTGAAACAGACCGTGATCTTAAAATTGATTTTTTACACGAGATTTCTTGTAAAAAAATAGGAATTACATTTTTAAAAATATATAATTTGCAAAATAATTCTTTATAAAATATTCTTAACCTAATAAATAATTCTCCTCGTAAATTAGGATTCAATATATGTCTCATATAATAGCTTTTAGTGGTTCTCATGGTGTTGGTAAAACATCTTTAGTAAATAAGTTTGATGACGCACTTAGTTACAATGCAAGCTTTAATACTCCATATAAAATTTTTAAAGAATTTAATACAGGTTTGTATAATATGGGATTTGCTTTAAATGGTAAAGGTTATGATTTTGATGAAGTAATGTTTTCCCAAGAACAAGCTTTTTATTTAGGATACAATGTTATTAAATACTATTTATCTCGTGAAAACGATGATAGGCTTATTTTTATGGATAGAACCGCTGTAGATACTTATTTATATACTTATTATTTTGCAAAAAAAATGAATAAAAGCAAACAATATCAATCTTTGTTGCAAGATATGCACGTAAAATCATTGGAAATTGCTAAGAAAGTACGCCATATACTTGTGCCTCCTTTTGAAGATTTTGAAGTAATATCTGATAGAATGTCGGTTAATGAAAGAGACCAAGTATGGCAAGAATTTTTATTATTTTTTAATAATGAACTTACAAATAAATTCTCAATTTTACAAGGCAAGACCACTGATTTTAGATATAAAGAAATTATAGAGATGTTAGAACAATACAATATAAAAGATAACCATAAAATAAGTAATATGGTTTACCCAGCTTATTCTTAAAATCATAACTTTGTCTGCTGTTTGCATAACAATCATTATAATGAAGTACTTATAACAAGCAACCCGATTGAATGGTTTCTATTTGTATAGTAGAGTGCTTAATATTGTATACTTTAATTAAATGGGACTTAATGGCTTGCACAACTTCAAGGCTATCGTAATTACTATTAAGTTCTACATGTAATGTAATAAGATTTTCAACCTCATTAAGCATCCATAAATGAATATGGTGTACATTATGAACCCCACCTATATTTTGTTCTATGTCTTTCTTTAGTTTAAAACTATCTATATTGCTCGGGGCACCTTCCATTAATATGTGCGTAGTATCTTTTAGAATATACCAACAAGAACGTAGAATTAAAACTACCAATATTAAAGACAAGATAGGATCAGCATAATACCAATTAGTATAATAAATAATAATACCTGCTATAATAGCTATTAAAGAACCTATAGTATCAGATACAAAATGCAGGAAAATACCTTTCATTAATAAACTACGTTCTTGCTTATTGATATTACCAGCTTTTGACTTATTGGCATCTTGCCAGCATAAATAAATAACAACTAAATTGCATATTAAACCTGCTATGGCAATAGGTATCATTACTTCTGCATTCACTGGCGGCTTTTCTATTACTCTACGCACAGATTCTGCAATAATAAAAATACAAATAAAGACTAAAGCAAAAGCATTAATAAAAGATGCCACAACTTCAAACCTGCTATATCCATATGTTTTTTTAATATCATTTTTGCGTTTTGAAATATTCATGGCTACTAAACCTAACAATAATGATAAAAAATCACTAAGCATGTGCATAGAATCAGAGATTAAAGCCATAGAATTAGCAAATAAACCACCAAAAAATTCTAACAACATAAATGAAAATATTAAGCCTGTAGATATTTTCATTACTTTAATGGTTTGCTTGGTGTTTTGATCATTCACATGATTTGGACCTAAGGCATTATGGCTATGAGCATGGGAATGAGACATATGTCCTACCTTTCTTAGTTATCATTATTTTTTAAGACTGCAATAAATGCTGATTGAGGTATTTCTACTTTACCAAATTGACGCATTTTTTTCTTGCCATCTTTTTGTTTCTCTAACAGCTTACGTTTTCTACTTATATCGCCTCCATAACATTTGGCGGTTACATCTTTTCTAAATGCAGCAATAGTTTCCCTAGCTATAATTTTACCACCAATGGCTGCTTGTATGGGAATTTGAAACATTTGCCTTGGTATTAAATCTTTCAATTTTTCACAATATCCACGCCCTTTTCTTTCTGCTGAATCTTTATGCACAATGAAAGATAGGGCATCTACTATTTCATTATTCACTAAAATATTTACTTTAACTAGCTCACCACTTTCATATTCTCCTATTTCATAGTCGAAACTAGCATAGCCTTTAGATATAGATTTTAGCCGATCATAAAAATCAAAAACCACTTCATTTAAAGGTAAAGAATAAACAATCATTGCTCTCTTACCTACCCAACTAAGATTTTGTTGTTTACCACGCCTACTAGTACATAACTGGAGTACTTCACCTAAGTAATCTTCGGGAACTATAATTGTGGCTTTAATCCATGGCTCTTTAATATCTTTAAGAAACTGTGGTTCAGGCATATCTACAGGGGTATGAATAGAAGCTGTGGTGCCATCAACTTGGGTAATATTATATACAACACTTGGTGATGTGGTTATTAGCTCTAAATTAAATTCTCTTTCTAAACGCTCCTGAATAATTTCCAGGTGTAACAAACCAAGAAAACCGCAACGATAACCAAAGCCTAAGGCTGTAGATGTTTCGGGTTCAAAAGTAAAACTGGCATCATTGAGATGCAACCTTTCTAATGCTTCTTTTAAATTTTTATAATCACTGCTATCAACAGGGAAAATGCCTGAAAATACAACAGGAATAGATGGTTTAAATCCATGACAAATATCTGATGTTGGTTTACTGTCTTCTGTAATTGTGTCGCCAACTCTTGTATCTTTAACAGCCTTAATAGCTGCTGTAATGTAACCTACCTCCCCTGGTGCAAGTTCGTTGCATTTTACCAATTTAGGAGTGAAATAACCAACTTGCTCTACTGTATAGACTGCATCTGTGGCAATCATTCTTATTTTCATACCTTTACGCAATGTACCATCATAAACTCTTACTAGGGTTATGACACCTAAGTATGGATCGTACCAACTATCAATTAAGAGTGCTTTCAGTGGTTTATTGCTATCTCCTGTTGGGCAGGGTAATTTAGCAACAATTTGATCTAAAACATCTACAATACCTAAGCCTGTTTTAGCTGATATTTCTAAGGCTTCACTACAATCTAAGCCTATAATTTCCTCTACCTGCTCTTTAATTCTTGCAGGTTCTGCCGCAGGTAAATCTATTTTATTTAATACCGGAATAATATCTAGGTTATTATCTAGTGCCATATATACATTCGCAAGTGTTTGGGCTTCTACACCTTGTGAGGCATCTACCACAAGTAAAGCTCCTTCACATGCCGATAAACAACGACTTACTTCATAAGCAAAATCTACGTGTCCTGGTGTATCCATTAAATTTAATTCATAAATTTCGCCATTTTTATCTTGATAGTGTAAACGTACTGTTTGGGCTTTAATTGTAATGCCTCGTTCTCTTTCTATATCCATAGAATCAAGAATTTGTTCTTTCATTTCTCTTTCTGTTATTGCCCCACAATGTTGAATAAGGCGGTCTGCCAATGTAGATTTACCGTGGTCTATATGGGCTATAATTGCGAAATTACGTATTTTTTTTATATCTTGCATTTATTTTGTGTTTCTTCTTTGAACTATTTAACCATTAATATGAAGTAATATAATATTATATTACCATTAAAATTACAATATAGATGAATATTAATCAATGCTTTTATTGTTATACTAGGAAGATGTGTGTAACATACATGCTTTTACAATATTAGACATCAGAGTTGCCACAGTTAATAAGCCAACCCCTTTTGGCACTGTTGTAATGTATGAAACATTGTCTACGACAGAATCTAAATCTACATCGCCAACTATTTTAGTTTTACCATTTTCTAATATTCTTGAAATACCTACATCTAAGACAATTGCACCTTTTTTGATGTAATTCTCATTAATAAATTTAGGGCGACCTATAGCTACCACTAATATATCGGCCTCTTTGCACATTTGCGGAACATTTTCAGTAAGAGAATGGGCTAAAGAAACCGTACAATCATTGTTTAATAAAAGATTCCACATGGGGATTCCCACCAAAGTAGAACGTCCTAATACTACCGCTTTTTTTGTGCTAAAATCTTTGACAATGCTACCTAAAATATGCATGCAACCCAGTGGGGTACAAGGCACCATGCCCTTATTTACATCTAATATAGTTCCCTGATTTTTTTCAAGAATTAAGTTGCCTAAGTTGGTAGCAGTTAAGCCATCTACATCTTTTTTTGGATTAATATGATTAATAATTTCAACAGAATTAATATTACTAGGTAATGGTAGCTGTACAAATATTCCATGAATTGCGGGATTATTATTTAATTTTTTTATTATTTCTATTAACTCTGTGGTGGAGGCTTCCTCATAATGATGTAAGCTACTCTTAATGCCTAAGGTTTCTGCTACTGCAAATTTCTTTTTAATATAAATTAATGATGGAGCATTGTTGCCTACTAAAATAGTGGCAAAACTTGGTTGATGCCCTTGCTGTTTTAAGATAGCAATTTCATTACTTAGTGTGCTATAGATATCTTGGGATAGTGGCTCACAATGTATAATATTACCCATTAGTCCTCACATATTAATTTTTCTAAGCGAGATAATTCAAGCCCAATTATCTGCAACTTTTTATATTTACTAAGCTCACCGCTAATAATGGCAATATTAGATTGTGCAATATTTAATTTTTTAGCAAAAAATTTTAACAGTGATTTATTGGCTTTATTATCTACCGCTTGTGCTTTTAAGGATATTTTTAGGTATTGTCTTGATGAATAATCACTCCATAAACCTAATATTTTATCTGCACTTGCACCTGCTGTAATTCTAACATACAAATAGATAACATTCCCTTTTATTTCAATGACGTTATTTTTAGAATGCGAAAATTTGGGCACTGAGTTTTGCAATGTAATATGTAAGGGTATCATCTAGAATCCATAAAAATAGAATTAAAACCATAAATGATAAATCTATATTGCCTAAATTAGGCACATAGCGGGATATAAACCTATGCGGAGGATCAATTAGAATTTTTAACCCAAAGTAAATTTTGCTAAACATATTGTTTTCGTATAAATCTATAAACCCAAACAAACTAACTAAGCTAAGAATTGCATAGATGAATAAAAAGAACATATAAAAATTTACTATTCCTGACATTACTTTTAAAATATTAACTATAACAATTAAATCCATTATATACTCCGTATTTATTCTACTACTAACAAACCATTTAAACTATTTTGGTAAGATTCTTGAATTTTTAGTTTAACCATTTTTCCTAAATACTCTTGACCGATGTCATTACATAAAACTGCCTGCATATATGGGCTTTTACCTACTAATTGATTAGATTTTTTACCAGTTCTATCTAGCAGTACATCGTACGTTTGCCCTATAGAGTTATTATTAAACTCTTGTTGTATTTGGTTTAATAGGGCTTGTAATATTTGCAATCTTTCTGCTTTTACCTCATCTAACACTTGATTCTCCATAGTTGCCGCAGGTGTACCTGGACGTTTACTATACATAAAAGAGTAAGACTGAATAAAACCAACTTCTTTAATAAGATTTAATGTATCATTAAAATCTTCTTCTGTTTCACCGGGAAAACCTACAATAAAATCTGAGGATAATGCTAAGTTAGGGTTTGCTTTTTTGAGCTTATCTACTAATTTTAAATAATCTTCCCTGCTGTGTCTACGATTCATTGCTTTGAGAATTTTATTAGAACCTGCTTGCACAGGCAAATGTAAAAATGGCATTAATTTATCTACATCACGATGGGCATTAATTAAATCGTCATCTACTTCCGCAGGATACGATGTAGTATAACGAATACGCTTTAAATTTTCTATAGTGGCAAGTTCACGAATTAAGCGTCCTAAAGTCCATTCTTCTTGACCATTTACTCCATGATAGGCATTAACATTCTGCCCCAAAAGAGTAATTTCCATTGCTCCATTTTGTACCAACTGTTTCACCTCTGACAATATTTGAAACACTGGACGGCTATATTCTGCACCCCTTGTATATGGTACTACACAGTAGGTACAAAATTTATCGCACCCCTCTTGAATTGCCACAAAACTACTACCCCTTACTATACGATTTTTATCAAATAGCTCGGGCAAATTATCAAATTTTTCTTCTACTGGGAAATCGGTATCACAAACTTTTTTATGATTCTCTTCTAAAGATTTAATCATATCTTTTAATCTATGCCATGTTTGTGGACCAAATACTAAATCTACCATTGGTGCACGCTTAATAATTTCTTCACCTTCTGCTTGGGCTACACAACCTGAAACCGCTATAATAAGGTTTTTCCCAATTGCTTTTCTGCGTATCTTTAATTTGTTTAAGCGTCCAATATCTGAATAAACTTTTTCTGTAGCTTTTTCTCTAATATGGCAGGTATTTAAAATTATAATATCTGAATCACTTAAATCTTCTGTAGATTCATAACCAAGCGACTGTAATACTTCCCCTATTCTCTGGGAATCGTAAACATTCATTTGGCAACCCCAAGTTTTAATATGATATTTCTTTGGCAACATGAACTTATACCTTAGTAACTTTTAATTATATTTTTTAAAATTAGGATTATTGCCATAAAGAAGTTTTAATTCCTTATTTAATAACCCATTGCAGTAATCATTATAGCATATATTTGCAATATTTTGTAATGAATAACCTACTAAATTCGTAAAGTTAATATTTATTTTATTAATAATGGTACTTAGATAATCTATTTTATTGCCTACAACTACAATATTGCTACTTGTTAAATACTCTGATAAAACTATTGCTAAATCATCTTCTACATATGTAGGCTCTATAAGATATTCCATAGCAACATTAAACAAAGCAATCACTGCACCTACTTTACCAATATCTCCTGTGCTTAAAATTAAATGATTGCCTTCTGAATCATTAAGCAAGTAATTATAAGCCATCACATATAAGTTGTTACATGGAATAATTGGAATATTTAAAGCTACTTTTAATGTTTTAACCACAGAAAAGCCCACTCTTAGGCTAGTAAAATAGCCAACACCTAACACAAATCCAATAAATGATACATGTGTTAAAGTTAGATTGTTTTTAATTAATAATTCTTGGATAGTAGGTAACAAAATATCGCTTAAAGCATTTTTAATTGTAAAATTACTAACAACTATACTATCAACCATTGTATTGCCGTTAAAGATTCCTAAAGATAGGTTCTTAGATGTATCTAAAATTAAATAGTACATACTAATTAATCCTTAAACATGTGCTATTAAAATCTGCATTCAAAGATACAAATGAATCATATTGGGTTAACTGATTACTATTAATTAAAGCAACTAGTGCAATAGGATAATTAACAGGGTCTGCAGAATAACTTTGTAATGTATAGGCTAATCTTGTTGAACTAATTCTAGCGTCATCATTACGCATTTTATATCTTAAATCACGGAATTTTTTATAAGCATTATGAGTGTTAATATTCATATAATAGGCACGAATTGCATCTTCTAGGCTACTAAATTTTTTTACTAAATGTTTAGCTTTTTTTGCCCTTTGCAAAGGAACTATTCCATCATTTTCAGAGAATGTCCACTCAGAAAATAGTGAGTTGCCTTCTATTAAAAATCTCGATTCCCCCCAGCCTGTTTCTTTGGCTGCCATAGCTAAGCTTAAAGAAATAGGAATACTATCTATACGAATAAGCAATTCTTCAAGTGCTTGGGTATATTCCCAAAACTCATCATTTTGTATCTTTACATTGTATTTATAAGCTAAAGATCTTATGTCGTTGTAGTCTTCATCGCTTAGTGGAGTTTCTAATAATTTCAATGAAATATTTACAACTTTTTGCCTTTCTAACTCTAATTCTTTTTCCATTTTAACAAAAAATGGTAGTAAAATATTAATAAACACATATTTCTGCTTATTGATATCTACTACCATATTAAAATTTTTTGGCATATTATTTAAGAATACTGGCAAAATTACAGAAGACGAATTATTCGCCTTATAAAATGAATTTAAGTAAGATACAATATTATCTTTATCTTCTAATAAAATTAAACATTTTCTTGAGTAACCTTTTTTCTTAATAAAAACATCTAAAATATATGAATTAGAAAATATATGTTGTAGCTGAGAATAAGATAATAAAAATAAGCCTATAATTAAAAAAATTACAAAATACTTGAAACAAAAACCATAAAGTATTCTTAATAATTTTATAATATTTAAAGGCTTGGTATTTATTGTTTTATTCAATATTTACAACCTCTTTAACCTCGGGAACGTAATGCTTCAACATGTTTTCCACACCATTCCTTAAGGTTACACTAGAGCTAGGACAACCTGAACATGCTCCTTGCATCTCTATATACAGAACTCCATCTATATAATCTCTAAAAATAATGTCTCCTCCGTCCATTGCTACAGCAGGACGAATATTTCTTTCTAATAAGTCTTGAATTTTAACAATTATGTCTTTCTCGGCATCAGTTTTATTAGCTAAAATATCATCGCTTAGACCACTTTCATCTATATTTAAAATGCTAGGAGTATTAACTATTGATAGCCCCGTATTTAAAAAGTTGGTAATTATAACCACAATTTGTGGTTTAACATACTCCCAAGTGTTACTATCGTGTACAGAAATAGATAAAAAATTAGTTCCTAAGAACACACTAGAAACTTCTTCAAGTTCAAATAATTTTAAACCTAATGGAGAATTTACCGCATGGTCTTGCGATGGATAATAATACGTTTTATTGTCTTTTAAAATATTCTCTGTAATAATAAATTTAGTAGTATTTGGATTTGGCGTATCTTCAATTTCTATAAACATGTTTAACTCCATATTCCCATGATTTCTTTAATTTTTGTTATATTATTATGGCTTAAAGCTACTGCTTTTTCACCACCATCTTTTAATATAGATAGTATGTAATCTGGATTTTGCAACAAATCGTCTTGTTTTTTTCGTATTGGTTCAACCAAGCTAATTATAGAATCAATTAATTGTGCTTTAAATGATGACATACCTTGCCCTTGAAATTTCAAAATGGCATCTTCCATGCTTATTTTTTCAATAAAGCTATAAATACCTAGAAGATTTTTTACCGCATCTCTATTTTCTAATTCTACAATAGAATTAGGCATAGGCAAAGAATCGGTTGTAGCTTTTATAATTTTATTATTAATATCATCGTTGCTATCGGAAAATAATACTTTAGCATAAGCTGATGGATCAGACTTACTCATTTTTTTAGTTGGGTCTCTTAAAGACATAACCCTACCCACCACATTGCTAATAAGTGGCTCGGGAATAGATAACGTATTTGTATTGTAATCTCTATTAAACTTTAAAGCAATATCTCTACATAATTCTATATGCTGTTTTTGATCTTCACCCACAGGCACAAAATTACTATTATAAAGTAAAATGTCTGCTGATTGTAACACTGGGTAAGTATATAAACCTACTGATTGCTGTTCTTTGTTTTTACCTGCTTTATCTTTAAATTGGGTCATGCGGTTTAACCAACCTATACGAACCACACAATTTAACAACCAAGATAATTCACTATGATATGGATTACTACTTTGTACAAACAATAATGACAACTTTGGGTCTATACCACTAGCTACTAAAAAAGATGCCATCTTTAATATATTTAATTGTAACTCTTTTGGGTCTTGAAAAACAGTAATTGCATGTAAATCTACAATGCAATAGATGTTTGCATATAACTCCTGCTGTAAAGCAACCCAATTAGCTATTGCCCCCATGTAATTACCTAAATGAATTTCGCCTGTTGGTTGAATTCCTGAAAAAACAATAGACTTATTCACTTATTTAATCCTTTTAACTAACATTGATACAATTTCTTGGTAAATAAATGCTTTGTAATATTTTAATAAAAACAACATAAATGTAATAACCAATAATACTACAATCACAAACAACATTTTAAACAAATTAATATTTAATATACTAACAACATTCATTAACATAATTTTGAATATAACCATCAAAACTAACAGGTTAATATTAACATAGATTATTTTTTTAATCTCTGCTTTAAAAAAATTAGAGAATATAATTCTATATTTTCTTTGGTGTACTTGCCATAAAATAAGAAAATTAACAATAGAAGCAATGCTGGTAGCAATGGCGATTCCCACATAAGAAAAATAATGGGCTAATAAAAAAACAAACACAATGTTTAATGCTAAACAAACCATAGTACTATATAGCGGGGTTTTAGTATCGCCTTCTGCATAAAAGAAAGGGAGCATCACCTTAATAATTACATTAAAAGTTAATGAAATGCTGTATATTAGTAATACAATAGAGGTCGCAATTACAGATTCATAGCTAAACTCCCCTATATAAAAAATTGTGGTAATAATTTCTTTAGAGAAAATAATTAACCCTAAACTACTAGGCAGAGCAAATAATAATGCTAATAACAATCCTTTTTCTTTGGTAAGATTTTTTTCGGCAAAATCAAGTGCTTTAATTTTAGAAACAGCAGGAAGAATAACAGTAGCAATAGCAATGCCAATAATAGCTAAAGGCAACTGGTATAGTCTATCGGCATAAAACAAATAAGAAATAGTGCCAAGTGGTAAAAATGAGGCTACTAAAATATCAATAACAATATTAATTTGATACACCCCCGCCCCAATAATTACGGGTCCTAACCTTTTAAAAAATTCCCATGTATCTTGTTTAATTTTACTGCTTCTAAAGCCAATGATTAACCAATTATTTTTATAACAACCATAGCCAACTAGCAACAATTGAAATAACCCACCTAGCAATACTCCCCAAGATGCAGAATGGGCTGAACTATTAAAAAAACCTTGTTGATATAGGCAGAAAATAATACAAATATTAAGAAAAGCAGGCAAAAAAGCTACAAGGGCAAATTTCCCTAAGGCATTTAAAATAGATGAATAAAAAGCACTCAGGGATATAAAAAACAAATAGGGTAAAGTAATTCGCAATAAATCTACGGTTAAATTAAATAAGACATCGCCCTTATCTTTAAAGCCGGGAGAAATAATCATAACTACTTCTTTTGCATATATTTCAAACAATATAATTACCACCCCTAGCATTAAAAAAAACAAGGTAAAAACTTGGGCAGAGAACTCTTTTGCTTCTTGTTCGTTTTTAGCTAATAATTTACTAAATATTGGAATAAATGCCGATTGCATAGAACCTTCGGCAAAAAACCTACGAAATAAATTAGGAATTTTTAAGGCAATAAAAAAGGCATCGGAATTACCACCTGCACCTAAATAACGGGCTAAAAGCATATCACGTATTAAGCCTAATATCCTGCTTAAAAACGTCCAAAAACTAACTTTAAAAATGTTTTTTATATTCATATACTTTTCTTTATTTGCAAAATTCTTCCCTGTAATTTTATGGCGTTTTAGTTTTCTCTATAGAATAACGCTTTGTTTGATTATTAAATTGTAGTAAATAACCCTTCTTTTCTTTATATAATTTCTTTATTTTATAAAAAATGGGGTCTATTTTGCCACGTTCTAAATATTTTTCACCAATATAATTAGAACCATAATTTGAAAAATGACCTGTATCCATATATAAAGAATTTCTTCCATCTCTATCAATACAATTAGGATTACATAAAATATTATTAAAATCTATATAATAAGCATTGCTATATTTTTCTGTTATCTCTTTTATAATTTTATTACCATCTAATATGTGTTTCTTATAATCTGGTGTTATTACGGCTCTATCCTTTCTAAACCATAAAATATTATCATTCATTATAAATTGTTTATCTAGTTGATTATATTTTACAACCTCTCCTATTATTAAAACAAGCTTATCTTTAAACATATTATTATATTGTAAATTATATTCTAAAGCGTCTGCTTTAGCTACTTCACCCCAGTTCCAGTGAGTAATTAAAATTACATCATAATCTTTTAAAATTTTTGGTAGACTGTCTGTTACTTCTTTACACATCGCACGGTTAATAACGTTATTACTTGGATCAGGTAACATGAAACAACCACCATCCCTATTTAACAATCTTATTTTAAAACCAACCTTATTAGCAATTTTATTAAGAGCAGGATAATAATGCCCTGCCTGGCTATCACCTATTAATAATACATTAGGTTCTCCTTTAGCTAATAAAGGTTGGTTTTTAACCCAAGATGGATTAATATCTTTAATTTTACTAAACAACTCCTTACCCCTATACAAAGAAGCCACATAAATTATAAAAGGTATTACTATTAATATTAATAATATCTTCCAAAGATTCCACTTTTTATATCTAAATTTCTGCTCTACTAAGTAATATTGTAAACAGCCTAATATTATTGATACTATAAATATTATTAAACCTACTTTTATAGATAAAGGCTTCCACAGTGGTATAAAACCTACATTCTTATAAATAGCTAATACAAGCCAATGAACTAAATATATAGAGAACGACCACAAACCTATATGTTTAAATATAACTGAACCAAGTATTCTACTTACTATATTTTTACTGCTTCCCAGTAATATAATAATACTGGTAGGAATTACAACTATTAAGGACAAATAATTTGGTAAATTATAACTTTCTTTTAAATACCACAGCCCACCGCCTACACATATTATTGCTAAGAGACTGATGATATTTAAAATTACAATCCTCTTATTATTCTTTATGAGATTAAGCGGTTTATAGAAGCTATACATTGCAACCAAACAACCAATTAAAAGTGCAAAAGCCCTTGTTGGCAACATGTAATAGGCAAACTTTTGATTATTTACAACCATTAAAGAGGCAGAAACAATTGATGCAACAAATAAAATAAACAAGAGAACAAAGAATATTTTTTTATATTTACCCAGTAGTAAAAACATTAGTGGAAAGAGTAAATAAAACTGTTCTTCAACCCCTAACGACCATAAATGTAATAGTGGAGTTAGTGCTGAATTTGGAGCATAATACCCAGTTTCTAAATAATAGTTAAAATAAACATTGGCAAAGCCTACAGCTGAATACATGGCACTTTGTGATACTTTTATTATATCACTACTGCCTAGCCACAAATTAGCAAATATCACGGCAATAAGAACAATAAATATAGTAGCAGGGGCTATTCGTAGCAATCTACGCTTATAAAACTTTAATAAAGATACCTTTCCTGTCTGAGTGTGTTCTTTTAAAAGCAGAGAGGTTATTAAAAACCCTGAAATTACAAAGAAAATATCTACACCTAAATAGCCCCCTGGCAAATAGCTTGGGAATATATGAAAAATTAGAACAGATATAACAGCTAAAGCCCTAAGACCTGTAATATCTGCCCTGTAAGTGTTGCTAGGGGTAGATTTATTTTGCACACTTATTTGTACTGTATTAAAAATTGATGATATTTTAGAAATTAAAGGCATAATTGATAGTGCTCGTAGTTAATATTTTTTATACTTAGCTAATTAAATCTTTTTTATATTTACATAGTAAGTCGTAAGCTTGGCGTGGAGTTAAATCATCTAACGACAAGGTTTTAATATCTTCTAAAACACTATTCATTGCATAGCTTTCCTCGTGCTGACTCGCTGTTTCTGTAGTTAAAGCATTATTAAATAAGCTGTGTTGCTCTTTATTTTCGTTGCTTTCTAGGGCATGCAGTATTTCTTGCGCCCTAGCAATTACAGGGGCGGGCACTCCAGCTAATTTTGCTACATCTATGCCGTAAGATTTATTAACATAGCCTTGGGCTAAGCTATGTAAGAAAATTAATTTATTGTTATGTTCGGCAATTTTTACATAATAGCAAATTACCCGCTGTAGTTTATCTTCTAAATCTACTAATTCATGATAATGGGTAGCAAAAATAGTGCGTGTTTGCATAACATTATGTAAATATTCAAGGGTTGCCCACGCAATAGATAAACCATCGTAGGTTGATGTACCCCTGCCTACTTCATCTAAAATAATAAATGAACGATTGGTAGCTTTTTTTAAGATTGTAGCTAATTCTAACATCTCGACCATAAAAGTAGATTGCCCCTTAGCAATATCATCACTTGCACCAACCCTAGAATAAATAGCATCTACAACACCTATACGTGCCGATTTTGCAGGTACAAAACAACCCACCTGAGCCATAATTATTATTAAGGCATTTTGTCTTAAATATGTACTTTTGCCAGACATATTAGGACCTGTTATTAAAAACAGATTCTTTTCTCTATTCATATAGCAATCATTAGCTACAAAATTTGTGGTGTCATTATTTTTATAATTGTAGGCTTTTAAATGGCTTTCTACTACTACATGACGCCCTAATTGTATATCTAGGTCTGCCGTATTATCTACTGTTGGTCTTACCCAAGAGTTATCTATAGATTTTTTAGCAAAATTACTAAGTACATCTATTACCCCTATTGCCTTAGATATATTTTTTACAGAATCACTATACTTAACAATTTCGTCTTTAATACCAACTATAATTTCTTCTATTGCACCATCAACTTGGGCATTAATTTTATTTAGGGTAAATTCTAAATCAATCAATTCTTTTGTAGTGTATCTAATTGCATTGCTTAAGGTTTTTTTATGAGTAAACAACCCTAAGCCTTTGTTAATAACATCGTCGGCAAATTTTGTGGGAACTTCAATATAATAACCGTCTATAGCTGTAAAAGAAATTTTTAAACTATTAATATTTAACTGCAAAGTATATTTATCGGCCAGCAATGCAATACTTCTTAAAATATCTTGCTTTTGACTTATAAAAACTTGCAGATGATTATAATATTGTAAATTTAAAAAATTAGTGTCGGAACCATCGTAATCTGTTTGTAATCTATCTGTTAAAAAGATTAATAAATCTTCAAACCCTAATAATTGTTGTGATAAATTTTTTAACAAACTAGGTAAATCGTTTCTAAATATAAAAATATTTTTAATATTAAATATAGACTGTAAGGCTTGGCGAACCATAAAAAAATCACTAGGATTTCTTTTATAAAATGATATTTTATGTACCAATCTTTCTAAATCGGGCAAGTTAGCTAATAATTTGATTGTATTTTGCAGTAAGTCAACTTCACTAATAAAATAGGTTACTGCATCTAACCTTTCATTGATTAAAGTAATTTGTGCTAGTGGATTCTCTAAATAATCATGAATAATTCTAGCTCCCATGCTCGTTTTAGTGCCATCTAGCATCGCCTTAAGAGTGCCACCTTTTGTGTTTTGTTGGTTCTTAGTAAGCTCTAAACTTCTGCGAGTGAAAAAATCCATATCTAAAAAGTTTAGCTTATTTATCTTGCCAAGCCTTAACACCATTTTTGAATTACGCTGGGTTAATAATATGTAATCTAACAGCAATCCTATACTAATAGTTAAACGTCCTTGATAGTCTCTTAAAAATAGGTTATTGATAGCAAATTGTTGTACAATATTCTTTGCATATTCTATAGTGGCAACACTATTTGGGCAAACACGAACGAGTTGTGCAAAATCATCATAAATAATTTCTTTGTTAAAATTTTCATGAACTAAAATTTCTTTGGGAGCAATTTTATATAAAAGATTATTAATTTCTTCTACTGCTACTTTATCTGTATAAAAATCACCTGTTGTAATATCTAACCAACTGACATAACAAAATTCATTTGCCAAAAATAAGCTGGCTAAATAATTATAAGAATTAGATTCAATAAGGGATTCTTCAATTAATGTCCCAGGTGTCATTATTCTTACTAATTCCCTCTTAATAAGAGCTTTATTAGTTTTACCATTAGAACTTACATTTTCTTGAGGAAGTTGATTACAAATAGCTACATTGTAGCCCGATTGGATTAATCTTTTAGCATAGTTTTCATAAGAATGAAATGGCACTCCACACATTGGTATAGATTTACCCTGATACGTTCCTCGCTTGGTAAGAACAATGCCTAAAGTATGTGAGGCAACTACTGCATCTTCAAAAAATAATTCATAAAAATCACCCATACGAAAAAATAGAATGTATTCACTACATTCTGCTTTAATTTCTAGGTATTGCTTAATGCTTGGGGTAGGCTCACTGATATTTACATTAGAGTTTGATTTGCCTTTTTTTTTATATTCTACAGTTGAATCATCAAGTAAATCAAACTCCATTTTACAATATACCGCTGTTATTCAAGGTTTAATATAAATAATATTTAAAGCCAAAAGC
>CANHGT010000023.1 GCA_947460385.1 Alphaproteobacteria bacterium | reverse complement strand
GGCTCAACATTGAAAGATTATAGCAAAAGCGATGGTAGTGCAGGTGGCTTTCAAGATTATTTTAAAGTATATGGGCAAGAAAACAAACCTTGTTGTGTTTGTAGTGCTAAAATTCTGCGGATAGTACAAAATGGTAGGTCAACTTTTTACTGTGATTTATGTCAAAAGCATAGCTAAAGCTTGAAATTTCTCTTGTGTTTTCATTGTATTATATGCTATAATGCCTTATATAGAGAGCATATAAGATAAAACGAAAAGGTTAAAAAAAGACTAAGAATAATGTTAAGGGTATAATTATGAATGAAAAATTTCTTAATATGTTAAGAACAGCAAACAGTCTATTTAATAATGGAACTATAGTAGATATATATAATACATTCTTGGAACAACAAAGAACTAACAATGTATTTAACGTTGATGCTTTTGCTGATGCATTGGGACTCAATGTAAATAGAGAAGTTTGGCTAGATATAGATATATCTGGTATATTGAATGGAAGACAGCGAACAATACAAGCTAATTATTTTGAAGGAAATCTAAGGCAAAATTTTACAATTGCCCATGAAATAGCACACTATTTATTACACTCTAATGTTGATGAAATAACAGACTTTTCTTTTAATAGGTCTCAAAGTTATCAATATACAGAGGCACAAAGACAAGAAGAGGAAGAAGCAGATTTTTTTGCAGCTAATCTCTTAATGCCAGAAGATCTATTAAGGCAGAGATATGAAGAACATAGCAATTTAAGTACACAACAATTAGTAAGAACTTTAGCTAATATGTTTCAAGTATCTGGTAGAGCAATGGTTAAGAGATTAAAAGATTTAGGAATTATACAGCGTTGGGTATGGGTTAATGTCTAAAGAATCTACGATTGATGTTATAGGTATAAAGATGCAGATTCTTACATTAGCTGAAAGCGATGTAAAAATAAGTAACAATCTTAATAGATTAGCTAAAAATTATGTAAAAACAAATGATCAAGTATTTGGTTTAGAGCAAAAAATTGAAGAGCTAGATAATATTAGCAGAACATTTCCTGATGAATTGAGTAAAACTAAGATACAATTAGAAGCCCAAGTTAAAAGCATTGAAGAACTTAAAGACGTAAAAAGTCAGATATTTGCAGTTATGGCTTTGTTTTTTGGTATATTTGCCTTCCTTAGTATTGATATCGGTGTAACTAAATCTTTATTAACTTTCTCTGACTCGCAAGATAGAATTATGCTATTTACTGTTGTTGGTGCTTTGCTTGTTTCACAGATTATATTCTTCTTTTGCTTATATTATTTTTTATTAGTTCCTTTCTTAAATAGGACTCATAATAAACAAATAACTTCTAAAATTTCTTATATTATTTTGTTTATGTGTGGCATATTGATTGGATTATGCGTTTATCTTAGTATTTCTAATAGCGATTTACAAAAAAATCAAGATAATTTACAGAATCAAATTAATATATTAAATGCTAAAACAAAAAACTTGAAATAATTTGTAATTTTATATATAAATAATTTTGTTCTTTGGCTTCATGGGTAGAAAAGGGGCTGAAAAATTAGCTTGATTATTTAAGAGGTTTTGATATAATATATAATGCTTATTATTAATAATTTTAATTGAAGGTAAATTAAATATGGCTAACACAGCTGGTGCTAAAAAAAGAAATCGTCAAGCAATTGTAAAAACCTTAAGAAATAAAAGTACTTTGAACAAAGTAAGAACTTTCATTAGAAAGCTTGAAGATGCTGCTAAATTAGGCAATAAAGAATCTTTGCCAAAATTGTTTGTAGAAGCTCAATCAGAAATCTCTAAAGCAGCACAAAAAGGCATTTTGCCTAAAAATACCGCTTCAAGAAAAATAGCCCGCTTAAACAAATTAATTTCAGCTTAGGAATTAACTTAGCAAATTATTTTTGCAAGAATGTAGAGATATGGAAATAGAAAAAAATGATTTTAATTGGGAATCTTTTCTATCTATTATAAAGAATGAACTAGGTGAATCTGTTTTTGATACTTGGGTTAGTCCTCTATGTTTCAACAAAGTAGAGGCTAATATTCTTTATATTAGTAGCCCTTCTCAATTTATTAAAAATTGGGTTGTTGGTAACTTTAAAGATATTTTCACTAGTGTTTTGCAATCATTTTATCCTTCTATTTTAGATGTAGAATTTGTTGTTGTATCAATATCAGATGATAACAATGTTTTAGATAACTCCAACACATATTTAACCCAAGAAGTAAGTGAAGAACAAACGGGCAGTAGAACACAGCTTGTAAACTCTTCTTTGTTTAATACCTTTGAAGTTAAACTTAATGAAAACTATGTTTTTGATAATTTTGTAGTTGGTGGTTCTAACGAGTTTGCTTACAATGCTGCTAGAAAAGTTGCCTTTGAAGATAAAATATATTTTAATCCACTGTTTATTTATGGTGGGGTAGGGCTTGGTAAAACTCATCTTATGCACTCTATTGCTTGGCACTTGGTTAAATCTAAATCTTCTAGAAAGTTTCTTTATGTAACTGCAGAAAAATTTGCTAATTTGTTTGTATCTGCTTTGCAAGATAAAAACATTATGAGTTTCAAAGAAATGTTCCGCTCTACCGACCTTTTAATTATTGATGATTTTCAATTCATTAGTGGTAAAGGTGGGGTGCAAGAAGAATTTTTTCATACCTTTAACACCCTTATTTCCCAAGGCAAACAAATTGTTATGTCGGCCGATAAATCTCCTTTGTCTTTAGAGAATATAGGTGAACGAATCACCTCCCGCTTACAAGCAGGTTTAGCTGTAGATATTCACGCTACTACTTATGAATTACGCATGGCAATTGTAGATCAAAAAGCACAGTCATTAGGGGTTAAAGTGCCGAAAGATGTTCTTGAATTGTTAGCCCATACTATAACTTCCAATGTGCGTGAATTAGAGGGAGGCTTACGCCGTATTGTTTCGTATCATCAATTAATGGGCAGAAAAATAGATATTGATATGACAATGGACGTATTAGCCGACATTTTAAAATATAGCAATAAAACTATTGGTATTGAACTTATTCAAAAAAAAGTTGCCGAACATTATGATATAAAATTATCTGACCTAAGCTCAACCAAGCGAGACAAACACACTTCCAAAGTAAGACATATAGCCATTTATATAGCTAAACAAATTACCCAATACTCTTTAAAAGAAATTGGACGCCACTTCGGTGGTAGAGACCATACAACAGTGATGTATTCGGTAGATAAAATAGAGGAAGCTTTAAAAAAAGATATGATGTTAGATAAGGATATTAAATTATTAATAAATATTATACAAAAAAGTTAAAAATATATATAATAATTAATAGGAATTAAAAAGCAATAGTAATAGGAACTCATTAGTAATGAAATTTATAATTAATTCTACCCATTTGTTAAAAGCCTTAGATAGGGTACAAGGTGTTGTTGATAAACGTAATATTACTCCAATTTTGAATAATATTAGAATCGCAGTAGAAGATTCTCGTTTAATACTAAATGCTACCGATATGGATCTAGACATTGTAGAAATTTTAGAAGCAGATATTTTGTTGGCAGGTTCAACAACAGTTTCCGCACACATGATGCTTGAAACCGTAAAAAGGTTGCCAAGTAATTCTTCTATTGATTTCACCTGTGAGAACGACCAATTAACTATTAAATGTGGTAGATTTAAAAGTAATTTACATTGTTTGCCAGTGGAAGATTTTCCAATTATTCAAAGTAATGACCTACCTACTCGCTTTAATGTGGCACGCTTAGACTTAAAGAAATTAATTGAAAAAACTAGATTTGCTATTTCTTTAGATGAAACCCGTTACTACTTAAATGGCATATATTTACATACCACAGAAAATGTAAGTGGAGAACAAGTTTTACGTGCAGTGGCAACAGATGGTCATCGCTTAGCCCTTGTTGATTGTTCCGCCCCAAGTGGAGCCTCTATGCCTGATGGTATAATTTTACCTAAGAAAGCAGTAGATGAAATTTACAAATTGGTAGACAAATTAGAAGATGAAACACTAGAATTAGCTTGTTCTACAACTAGAATATCTTTTAAATTTAAGAATGTTATTTTTACCTCTAAATTAATAGATGGGCAGTTCCCGAATTACAATAGGGTTATTCCATCGGGCAATGATAAGATATTGGAAGTAAACAGAACAGATTTTATTAATGCTGTTGACCTTATTTCTACCTATAGCGATGAAAAACTCAAGGCAATCAAAATAGAAATAATGGGGCAGAAAATTAAATTAGTAGCCCATAGAACAGATGGTTTAGGGGAGCAAGAATTAGACATAGTTCACAATATTGAAGAAATGCAAATTTGTTTTAATTCAAAATATATTAATGATATTTGCTCATTAATTAAAACAGAAAGTTTAGTAATGTATTTATCTTCGCCTACTACCCCTGCATTAATTAAACAGTCTGAAGTTTCTGATGAATTATTTGTAATAATGCCAATGCGTATTTAATTTATGTAAATTATGGTGAATCATTATTACATTCGTAAATTAGAATTAACAAACTTTAGAAATTATAAAAGTTCTGTTTTTAGTTTCAATCAAGGTAGCTATGTAATTCATGGTAATAATGGTACGGGTAAAACAAGCTTATTAGAAGCTATCTCTTTGCTGAATGTGGGCAAGGGCTTGAAAAATGAAAGCCTAGATAATATTGTACAACATAGCCAAAGTTATGCTTTAGTTGATTCCCAAATAGAAACTTCCTTAGGTTTTTGGTCTTTAAAAACTGCTATTGAAAAAGATGGAATTAAAAATAAGTTTAGTAAGAAATATTTGTTAGATGATAAAATATTAGCCCCAAAAGATTTAAGTAATTTATTATCTTGCGTATGGATTATTCCCCAAATGGACAATTTCTTTCTGCAAGATAATAGCTTTAAGCGAAAATTTTTTGATCGTCTCATTTTTAATTTTGATCCCTCACACCTAACTCGTTTAAATTCATACGAAAAGCTTTTAAAAGAACGTAATAAAATTCTAAGCTTATATAGTAATAACAATGTATGGTTAGATGTTATTGAAGAACAACTAGTTTCTTTAGGCGTTAGTATTATTGCTAACCGCATGGATTTTATAAATCAACTTAATCAGTTATTATTAAGCAACAGCCTATACCCAATGGAAATTATTTTTTCAGGCGAAATTGAAGAACTATTTCACATTCACCAATTTTCATTAAAAGTAGAGAATATTTATAAAGACAAATTAAAAAAATCCAGAAGTATAGATTCCGCAATAGGAGGAACGCAAATAGGAGCTCATAAAACTAAGTTTACAGCGAGAGAGATTTTAAAAAACAGTCTAGCAGAAAATTTATCAACAGGTGAGCAAAAAATGCTCTTATTAAATATTATTATTGGTTTTATAACCTTAATGAAATACAGCAAAAAGCAAAATCCTATCTTGTTACTAGATGAATTAAATGTACACCTTGATGCTGAAAATACTAGACATATACTTGAAAAAATGTTATCATTTAATAGTCAAATTTTTATTACCACAACTAATACTGAGTATTATCGTAATTTTCAATCAAAATTAAATTTTTTTGGGTTGTAGTTTAATAACTAATTTTTAAATAATTATAAAAAATATATATAGTAGTGAGTTTATTATGAAAGGTTATTTCATATGTTAGATAAAAGAAAATTTTATAAAGATTTTGTTATCCTGTGTTTGCCACTAATTTTACAGCAATTTGTGAATATTGCTTTGAATTTTATTGACAATTTAATGGTAGGGCAGTTGGGTTCTACCTCAATTAGTGCGGTTGGATTTGCTAACAAAATGTTTTTTGTGTTCATGTTGTGTATTTTTGGTGCATCTGGTGGTATATCGTTATTTATGTCGCAATTTTATGGCAAAAAAGATTTTAATATGCTACAAAAATTATTCGCTTTAATTATGATTGTCTGCGTGGCTATATCTATAATTTTTTATGTAATAAGCTATTATTACGCTGAAAATATTATGTGTTTATTTTCCCAAGATCCATTAGTTGTTCAAATTGGCACAAGTTATTTAGAAATTATTGCATTTAGCTTCCCTATTACGGGCTTATCTATGGCAATTACTTTTGCCTTAAGAAGTATTGGTCATACTAAACAAGCTTTATATATAACAATTATTGCTACTTCAATTAATACCATATTAAATTATGGTTTAATATACGGAAATTTAGGTTTTATGAGGCTCGAGGCAGATGGTGCAGCAATTGCTACATTAATAGCTAGAATAACAGAGGGTCTATTATTTATTCTATTAATTTATGTTCATAAGTATGGCTTAATTACTAATTTTTCTAATTATTTTGGCTTAAATAAAGATTTTTTGAAAAAAGTTCTTAAAATATCTACCCCTGTATTTTTTACCGAAATGGTTTGGGTTTTGGGAACCACTACTTTAACTATTGCCTATGGTAAACTGGGTACGGAGGCAGCGGCAGGTATTCATATATCAGATCTACTTTTAAATTTTGGCAGTATAGTTTTTATGGGGGTTGCTACAGCTACCTCTATCATTCTTGGGCATACAATTGGTAGTGGCTCTATAGAGAAAGCTAAAAAGATTTCAGGAGAAATATTAAAAGTATCTTTAGTATTGGCAGTAATTATGGTTGTATCATCTATTGCATTAATTAAGCCTATTGTTTCTTTATATGAACTATCAGAAAGTACTAGACAATTAACATATTTAACCATGCTAGTGGTGTCTATTAGTTTATTCTTTAAATTAATGAATTGGACTTTAATGATAGGAATATTACGGGCAGGTGGAGATACTAAAATCTCTTTTATTATTGATACAGTTCCACTTGTGATATTAGCAGTTCCTGTAGCTTTTCTAGGTAGTATGTACTTTCATTTGCCAATTTATTATGTGGTAGCTTTAGCTAATTTAGAGGAAGTTTTTAAAATGATAGTGGCATTTTGGCGATATAAATCTAATAAATGGATACATAATTTAACCCAGCATGAACAAAATATTTAGGTGTTTCATGAGTAAACAAAACTTTAATGTAGTTTTTGCTGTTGATTCTAATTTTTTAAAATTAGCTACTGTATGTATTTATTCCTTACTTAAAAATAATACACTACATTATTTTAATATTTTCTTACTAACAGATAATCCACAATCTTTAGAGCATATTTATACAATAATTGCTAAGAAGCCTTTTTCTAATTATAGTAATTTTAGTATAAATATTATCAAGCCTATAACACAAGATTATATTAAAGATTATATAAATAAGTTTCAAAGTACAATTGATGATAAGTTTTTATGGAGTAAATAAATACAATATAAGTTATTTTTACACATAATTTTTCCTAATTTAGATAAAATCTTATTTCTTGATGCTGATGTTATTATTAATGGTGATATTACAGATTTGCTGAATACCAATATGGATAACTACTTTTTTTGTGGCGACAATGTATCTAAAATGATTGAACACAATAACAAAGTAATTTTTAAATATGCAAGGGACACAACAGCTCCCGTAGCTTCACCTAACATGATTAAAAACACAAATTTTAACACAATTAATATGCGAACAAATAATGCAGATAATACTATTCACATTAATGCAGGGGTAGTATTGTTTAATTTAAAGCATTTGCGAGAAAATAATGCTTGGGTTAAATTAGTTGAATCTAATATGATAGACGAGGGAGCTATTAATTCAGTTTTTTCAAGTAAAGTTTTAGCGGCTCCTTTAGGATATATTCTTACTAACCATGTTATTTATTTCCAACCTTATAATAAAAATGATGCAAAAATCATTCACTTAAATGCTGTAAAGCCTTGGGTGTTAGATAGAAATTTATCTTTAAAAGGCAGAGGAGTAGGTATTTGGTATAAATATTTAGGAGACCTAATAGTGCCAAGATACTATATTATTTATTGGTTAATTAAATGGTATGCTTTGACAATGGGCGGATTTTTTGGCAATATTGAAAGACGACTTAAAATGAGTTATTATAAATTCACACTAGGATACAAAAAGCCTAATAAATCTACAATTTTATCAAAAATAGTATTTGTTTTTAGCATCATTAATAAGAAAACGTAGCATGCTTTTAAAGTAACACACTAACATTCTATATGTTATAGTTATAGCTAATTTTTTATACTTTGAAAATCTTAATGTTTTGCATTAAAACTCGCTTGTCAGCACTGTCTCTTTTAATGTGTTACTTTAAATGAATTTGTTGTTAATTAATGATTTAAGTAATAACGCACAATATCTACTAGCTAAGATTTGCAGTTGATATACAAGTACGAAATTAAGTGCTAGCTATGTTGTACTTTTGTATATGAGTCTGTACCTAGTACTATGCAAATCATTTATTAACATTTTTTATACTTATTATAAAGTGCTGTATTGCTGAGTAATAGAAAAAAAGCTGTTTATTATGTATTTGTTATAATATAATCACACAGTATAAAAAACTAAAAAAATAAAACTTAGCATTTTAAACAAAAAACAACAAAACAGACCAAAAAAGCCATAAGGTAGGGAAGATTTTTTTATTAAAAGCAAAAATTGTCTTTTCAAGTTACTATTTTTTAAAGCATTGTTAATAAATAAGACAACTTTTTATGTGTAAAACATAAAAATAAATATATTGTAATAGAGATATGTGCAATTATTAAACATAATGAAAATAAATACTAATTATAAAGTTGTTAGGTACGAATCCGTATCTTTTTAATAGTAGCTAATGCGAATTGCATTTCAATATAGCTAATTCTTTATATTTTGAACCTTTTGTCATTGCGTCGTTTCATGTAGTTTAGCTAAATTTCGCTAGTCATTCCTAGTGTCAAAATAAAATAAGTTAGCTATAAGTAGTTAAGTAGACTTCGTTTTTACATTTACTAAGGCTAATCGCATCTTTTACATTTTCTAATACAATTTGCATGTTTACAGTCTGCATGTTCTAATTGCTAAATACTTACTTATAAAAGTTGATTCGCAAATTACTTATGTAAAAAAATAGGGCTTCTGCACTTATGTAATTAAGCAAAACAAAGCCCTAAATAGGTGAAAACTATTAATATTTAGCTATATAGCTCTACTATGTATATTATTGTCGTAACACAATTTTTTTCTTAAGCTCTGCGATTGCTTTGCCGGGGTTTAAACCCTTAGGACACACATCACTACAGTTCATAATAGTATGGCAACTAAACAGTCTATGATGGTCATCTAATTCTGCTAGTCTTTCCCCAGCTTCTTCATCACGACTATCTTCAATCCAACGATAAGATTGTAACAATGCTGCAGGACCTAAATAACCACGCTCACCATTCCACCAATAACTTGGGCAACTTGTACTACAACAAAAACATAAGATACATTCCCATGCACCATCAAGTTTTGCACGTTCTTCTGGGCTTTGTAAACGCTCTTTATTTTTTTCAACAGGAGTTTCAGACATCAACCAAGGTTTAACTGCTTCATACTGGGCATAAGGAGTAGATAAATCTACCACTAAGTCTTTAATAACTGGTCTATGTGGTAACGGATAAATTTTAATACGCCCCTTATAATCCACAATTTTCTTAGTACATGCTAATACGTTTTTACCATTAATATTAAACGCACAAGAGCCACAAATACCTTCACGACAAGATCTACGAAATACTAATGTTGTATCAATCTCATCTTTAATTTTCATTAGAACATCTAAAATCATTGGGCCACAAGCGTCCATGTCTATTTCAAATGTGTCTAATCTAGGATTTTTTCCATCTTCTGGATTAAATCTGTAAATATCAAAGATTCTAATATTTTTAGCACCTTCTGTAGCTTTAAAATATTGACCTTTTAAAACTACAGAATTTTTAGGTAAAGCAAATTCTACCATTTTTTATACCTCTATTGTTAGTAAACTCTTTTCTTTGGCTCAATATATTGTACTTCGTCTGTTAAAGTCCATGTGTGCACAGGTCTTACATCTAATTTAACAGGTTCATTCTTACTTGCGCCATATGCTAAGCTGTGGGTTAACCATTTAGCATCATCTCTTTCAGGAAAATCTTCACGAGAATGAGCTCCACGACTTTCTTCACGATTCAATGCACTATAAATAATAGAACGAGCTGTAGTCATTAAATTATCTAATTCCAAAGCTTCAATTAAGCCATAATTCCATATTAAACTATTATCTTGTAAAGATATTGTATCTATAGACTTAGCCACTTTATCTAATTTTTCTATACCTGAAGTTAAAGTACTTTTTTCTCTGAAAACAGAGGCATCTGCTTGCATAATTTTTTGCATAGCAAGTCGCACTTCAGCTACTGTAGATTTACCTTTAGAATTTCTTAGTGCATCTAAGCGTGCTATGCTACTTGCTTCACTGTTTTTAGGCAAAGACTTTTTAGGTTGATCTAAATATAACTCTTTAGCTTTTTCTCCCGTAGCTTTACCAAAAACTACTAAATCTAACAATGAGTTAGAACCCAAACGGTTTGCTCCATGAATAGAAACACAAGCAGTTTCACCAACTGCCATCAAGCCTGGTACTACGGCTTCTTTATCATTTCCTTTCGGACGAACAACCTGTCCGAAACGGTTAGTAGGGATACCACCCATATTGTAATGTGCGGTAGGAATTACAGGGCAAGGCTCTTGTGTTAAATCTACGTTTGCAAATATTTTTGCTGTTTCCATAATGCCCGGTAATTTTTCATGTAACATTTTGCCATCTAAATGTTCTAAATGTAAATGTATATGATCTTTATTTTTACCTACACCACGTCCTTCACGAATTTCAATTGTTAAAGCTCTTGAACATACATCACGAGATGCTAAATCTTTTACTGTTGGTGCATATTTTTCCATGAATTTTTCACCAAGAGAGTTCGTGAAATATCCACCTTCACCTCTACATGCTTCTGTTATTAAGCAACCCGGACCATATAAGCCTGTTGGGTGAAATTGTACAAATTCCATATCTTGTAATGGAACCCCAGCACGATCGGCCAAACCATAACCATCACCTGTGCAAGTATGCGCTAAGGTAGATGAGAAATAACAGCGTCCACCACCGCCTGTAGCAAGAACAACATTTTTGCTATGGAATCTATGCAATGTACCATCTTCCATGCATAAAGCCATTACTCCCACGCAATCACCTTCTTCATTCATAATTAGATCTAAAGCAAAGTATTCTACGAAAAAATGTACTTTATGTTTTAAACATTGTTGATACAAAGCGTGTAAAATAGCATGTCCTGTTAAATCGGCTGCCGCACATGCACGTTGAACTATGCCTTCACCAAAATTTTTAGTATGACCACCAAAAGGACGCTGATATATTTTTCCTTCAGAATTTCTAGTAAATGGAACACCGTAATGCTCTAATTCATATACTGCTTCTGGAGCTTTTCTGCACATAAATTCAATAGCATCTTGGTCGCCTAACCAGTCAGAACCCTTAACGGTATCATACATATGCCACTGCCATTTATCTTCTTCCATATTACCAAGAGCTGCACCAATACCACCTTGTGCCGCTATAGTATGACTTCTGGTAGGAAAAATTTTAGTTACACAGGCTACTTCAAAACCTGCTTCTTTCATTGCCAAAGCAGACCTTAATCCTGAACCACCGCCACCAACTACTACAATATCAAAACTATGATCTATTATTTTATAATCACTCATTGCTTATTTCTCCATTTTTTTACAACATTACTTTTAATATGCTTAAGCTAGATATTAATACTATTAAGCTAAAAAAGGCTTTTACTAATAAAGTTAAAGTGAAATTAATTCCATTACTATGAACATAATCATTAATTACTGTAATAACTCCTAATGCTCCATGCCAACATAAAGTAATTAAAGCTAAAATTATCATTGAACCATTAAATGGATTGCCTAACCACATTTGAAACGATTCGTAGCTAGATGCACAACCCAATATAATGCTTACAATTACGTAAATACTTGGTAGAACAGATAATGTTGCTGTAATTCGTGATGTTAACCACTCATGAGCCCCTCTGTACGATGAACCATTTCCCCTAACATGGGCTAACTTACTTTTTTTTTCGTAAGCTTTTGGCCCTAAAGAACTTCCACTTCCCATCTTGTATCTCCTTTAAAAACACATTTAATTAAATAAAATATTTAAAATATACGCAACCCCATGTTACTACAACACACAGAATTGTTAATAATATCATTCCTAGTCCTGTTAAAAAAACTTCTTTTTTTGTTAACCAAAAGCCTAAGTCAAAAATTAGAAAGCGACAACCATTTACTAAGTGATAGTAAAACGCACAACTTAAGCCAAATAAAGACAAATAACCAAACCAAGATGTAATAAAAGCTAAATACATGTCGTAGTAATCTTGCCCCATGCCCATGCAAAATAACCAAGCTACTACATATAATAAGCCTACAGTAAGAGCCATTCCAGTTAAACGATTTAAAAATGAAGGTCCTGAGGTTAATTCTTTAGAAAATATATTATACACCTGTAAATGCGGTGAAATTGGTCTTTTATATTCCATTGTTTTTATCCTTTTAATATTCAATTACACTTAATTACATTATACTACAAATTCTGCTATTGCGTAAGAAAAAATAACAGAAAATATAATACCTAAAATACCGGGAATTAAGAAAGGGTGGTCAAACACATACTTCCCTAATTTGCTAGATCCTGTATAATCCATGGTGGCTGCTCCAATAACTATTGGGTTAGTGGGAAGTACAGCTAAAGCACAAGCAGCAGGGAGCGATGCCAAAAGTACAAGGGGGCTAATACCCATGCTCATACCTAATGGCATAATGGCTATAATTGTAGCTGCCTGAGAGTTAAGCAAGGCACTTAACATGAACAATACCAATGCAAATGACCAAGGATACTGCAATAAAGTATCTTTTGCCATTTCCATTAATGGTGCTTTATAGTAAGATAAAATTGTATCTCCTAACCAAGCTACTCCAAGTATACAAATTGCAGCAGATATCCCAGCTTTAAAAGTTGCTTGATTCGGAATATTTGCCACTTTGGTTTTAGTTAATATTGCAGCAATACAGGAACCAGAAAGCATAACTATTACAATTAACAAAGAAGAATCAATAGATTTACCATTGCTATATACAAATTTTAAGCTGGGGAACAATCCAAACATAACTATGGTGATGATTGTGATTAAAAATAACAAAACACTTAAAGGTCCTTTGCTAGTATCTTTAGGAGTTTTATTTTGTGCTTTTTGTTGACTTTTTAGTAACATTGCATCTACAAAGTTTGATTCTTTGTTTAAATCTTGTGGCAAAAATCTAATAATTAAAGATAAGAAAAATAAACCAAAAAATGTTGATGGAATAGTTACCATTAAAATTTGTGCCAAAGAGATATTAAACTTATCAAATAATCCAATTGATGCAGCAATAGCAGCACTTACAGGGGAGGCAACAATTCCTATTTGAGCAGCAATTACAGCTGAACTAAGTGGTCTAACAGGGCGAATATTCTGTTCTTTGGCAACCTCTACAATTACAGGAATTATAGAATAAGTTGTGTGTCCTGTTCCTGCCATTATTGTCATAACATAGGTTGTTAATGGAGCAAGAAAATTTATATGTTTAGGATTTTTACGTAATATCTTTTCTGCAATAGAAACCATGTAATCTAAACCACCACATTCTTCTAAAATAGCAATAAATCCAATTACAGATATAATTATTAATGCTACATTAATAGGAAGATTTCCAGGAGGCATTCCTAATACCATTGTTAGAATAAATAGCCCAATACCTGATGCAAATGCTAAACCCAAACCGCTAAGCTTTAATCCTACATAAATAGACATTACTACCACTAATGTAGATAAAATTACTAACATGTTGTTATCTCCCAAAGGTTATTATAAAATCCATTGCTTTAACACAATGACAAGCATTAAAGCAAAATATGCATTTATTATTATATTGATATCATTTTGTGTAAATCTAATAGTTCTTTCAACTGCTTTTCTTCCATTAATCCTAACTCTAATGTTACTTGATAAACTGATTTTTTTTCTTTAAGAGCAATTTTAGCAATTTTAGAACAGTTGCTGTAGCCAATATAGTTTCTTAAAGCTGTTACAATGCTAATATTATTTTCTGCATAATGTAAACAAGTATCTACATTTGCGGTAATGCCATCAACACAATTGATTCTTAAAGTTTTCAAAGCATTAATTAGCATAGACATGCCCGAAAACAAATTATTAGCAATTAATGGTTCAAACGCATTTAATTCTAATTGACCACCTTCGCAAGCAAAAGATATTGCTGTGTCATAGCCAATAACTTGAAAACATACTTGATTTACAACTTCAGGAATAACAGGGTTAACTTTACCGGGCATAATAGAGCTTCCTGCTTGTCTACTTGGTAAATTAATTTCGCCTAAACCTGTATTAGGACCAGAAGATAGTAGTCTTAAATCATTACATATTTTAGATAATTGCACAGCGAATCTTTTTAATCCACCAGATACAAACGCAAAACCACTTGCGTCTTGGGTTCCTGTAAAAAGATTTTCCATAATATAAAAATCATTACCAATAACAGATTTAATATGTTTTTCTACTGTTTTACTATATGCAGGGTGAGATGTAATTCCAGTGCCTATTGCTGTTGCCCCCATATTTAAGCCAAATAGGGTGTTATGAGTAGCTTCTATAGTTTCAATAGACATACTTAATTGGTTAGAATACGTAGCAAAAGCTTGCCCTAATGTCATGGGAACAGCATCTTGCAATTGAGTGCGACCTGTTTTAATAATATCTTTAAACTCTATTGCCTTAGAATCAAAAGCCTTAATAAGATTTTTAATTTCTGCAATTAAATCTTTGCTACAATCTAGTGTAGCTACTTTAATAGAAGATGGATAAACATCATTGGTAGATTGTGATAAGTTTACATGATCTATAGGGTTTAAAACACTATAATCGCCCTTGCTTTTACCCATTAATTCTAAAGCAATATTAGCAATAACTTCATTTGCATTCATATTCATGGAAGTACCTGCACCGCCTTGAATAGGATCTACTACGAATTGATTGTGGTATTCCCCTGCAATGATTTTATCACACGCTTGTATTATTATGTTAGCTAAATTGTCATCTAACATATTTAACTCGTTATTAGCTTTTGCTGATGCTTTTTTCAGCTTGGCAATAGCAATAATAAATTGAGGATATATAGAGGTTACTAAACCTGATACCTGAAAATTTTCTAACGCTCTTTTTGTGTGTATTCCGTAGAAGCTATCATTTGATAACTCATGTTCACCTAAAAAATCTTTTTCTATTCTTTTGATCAAAGTTTTTCACCTTTTATAATTAATTTGATTTACTAAAATAATTATAAATACAATACATAGAAAAATCAACACAAAAAACAATGTTATTAAATATAGTGGATGTTGGGTTAATAAATGCCATCTTCTGTGGCTATTGTTTTATCTTCAGGGGTAGGGTTAGAAGTACTACCAAGTGTTTTAGGATTGTTAGTAGGTAAATTGCTGTCTTTAAAGTATTCTAATATAGAATGTTCTTCATTAGGGCTAGATAATTTACCTGTTTTATAGTCTACCCAATACGATACCATAGAATCAGGAACTCTAAAGGGCAATGATTCTTTATTTTTCATAGCTTTTTTCATAAATTTAGAAAAAACTGGTACCGCAATACTTGTTGCTCCAAGTTGTTCATCTAATTTTTTAGGTTCATCTGCACCTAAATAAACACCCACTACTAAATCAGGAGAAAAACCTATAAACCAAACATCTTTAGTATCATTAGTTGTGCCTGTTTTTCCTGCAATATTGTAACCTGGAATTTGTGCATAACGACCAGTACCTCTTTGCACTACACCTTGCAACATGTTTACAATTATATACACATCTTGTGGATTCGCTACAGTTTCTCTTATTTCTTCAAGCACAGGAGGGCTTTGATTATTCCAAGGAATATGAGAGTATTGGTTGCTATTTCTATCTTCGTGCTTATAAATGACTTCTCCTGAGCTATTTTGCACTAAATTAATAATGTTAGACTCTATTTTTTTACCACCATTAGCTAACATACTATAAGCTTTAACCATTGTTAATAAGCTTACTTCTTTAGAACCTAGTATTTCAGAAAAATTGTCAACTCCATTTTCATAGATACTAAAATTTTTAGCTACATTGCTTATTTTTTCTATCCCAATGGTATCGGCAATGCGTAAACTAACATAATTGCGTGAAAACTCCAGTGCATTTCTTAGTGTTACATAACCACTATATTTATTGCCATCATTTTTTGGTCTATATTTACTGCCATCACTGTTATCAAAAATTACAGGAGCATCTAATACTAAATCTACAGGATTATAACCTTGTTCAATAGCACTCATGTACACAAATGGTTTGAAAGATGAACCAGGTTGCCTTAATGCTTGTGTGGTTCTATTAAACTCGCTTAATAAAAAAGAAAAACCTCCTTGCATCGCTAAAATATCACCTGTTTGCGGGTTCATTGCAAGCATTGCACCATTGATTTCAGGAATTTGTCTTAGTATATATGTTTTATTGTATAGCTCTTCAACTAAAATAACGTCTCCTACTTTTAATATATCTTCAAAAGATTGAACTTTAGGATTTTTTTGTATCCATTTATTGTTAGATAACTCTAATGTTGGAATAAAACCATCATTTAATCCAAAAGATACACGATCTTTTTTAACATCTAATACAATAGCTACCGACCAAGGATATACATTGTTTTTATACTTTAAAACTATAGGATTATTTTTAAGAACGTTTCTCCATCTAGGTAAAGCATTTGCTTCTATGTTATTTAAGAAAATTTTATTATTTTCATTATGTTTACTAAATATATTTAACAGCGATTCTCTATAGCCTTTTCTAGTATCAAAAGCTATGATTCCGCTACGTAAAGAATCATATGCATATTCTTGATATTGGTAGTTCACTGTAGTTTTTACAATTAATCCACCATTGTACACGTTGGAATAACCAAACTTTTTAATTAAATCTTTTCTAATTTCTTCACTAGCATAACTTGCTTTTACGCTTTTTTCATCGTTCCGTTTTTTATAATTAATATTTTCTTCTTTGGCTTTTTTTGCATCTAGTTCTGAAATTTTACCATCTTTAAACATACGGTCAATAACCCAATCTCTTCTTTCTTTGGCTAGATTATAATTATTAGCAGGGTCATATTTTGAAGGAGCTTTAGGCATTATAGCTAAAAATGCCATTTCTCCAAGACTTAGTTCAGTTACGGGCTTATTGAAATAATTTAATGCTGCCATGGTTACTCCATAAGAACCACGCCCCAAGTATATTTGATTTAGATATAATTCTAAAATATGATCTTTGCTGTATTTACTTTCTATTTGCAAAGTTAAAATAGCCTCTCTTGCTTTTCTTTTAATTGTTCTGTCGCTACTTAAAAGAAAATTCTTTGCAACTTGTTGAGTAATAGTTGAAGCACCTTCTAAGTTGCCTCCTTTACCTAATAAAAACATTGCCGAATTGAAAGATGCACGTAATATTCCATAAAAATCAAAGCCATAATGCGTATAAAAACTCTTATCTTCTGCAGAAATAAAAGCTTCTTTCAAATTTTTTGGCAAATCATCTATTGGAATAAACATACGTTTTTCTTTAGCAATTTCCGATATAATGCTTCCATCTGCAGAATAAATTCTTGTAATTAACTGTGGATTATAATTAGATAGCACAGTATAATCGGGCAAGTCAAAAACAAAATAGGCTAAAATTGAAGAGAAAAAAACAAATGTCAGGCTGATAAATTTTACGAATTTGTATTTTTTATGAGGTTTTTGTGTATTACTTGTAGAATCTGGGGTTGTTTCAGTTACTTGCCGTTGTTCTTCCACGGGCTTTTCTACCTCATTAGCCAATTCAGAACCAAAATTAGTTTCATTTTTAGTGCTATCAGCATTGTAAGAGCTAAGTTTTAACAGGTCGTTATTTCTTTCTTCTTCAGTTTTTACAAGAGGAGATTTGAAATTAGGAGACGCGTTTTTCACTTTAAAAGAATTGTTTGAAGAAGATTTATTTTTTTTGAGCGGTCTTACTAATTTTAAAACAAAAAAAGAGTAAAATTCAAAAAGCATAAAAATTATACTTTCATAAATTACACTAAATATCAGCTTAACGAATTTATACACAAAAATACCTAATTTTATTTAGCAGTTTTCACTTTAGGTTTACTTGAATCTTCTTTGTTCTCATCGGGCAAAGCTTCAGGAAGAACTGTTTCTGATGGTTGTGATGCTAAAACAATAGGCAAGATTTCCAATGATCCTTTTTCCCACAAATAAGACTGAATACCTAAAGAAATAGTTTTAGCTAGCTTTGCT
>CANHGT010000022.1 GCA_947460385.1 Alphaproteobacteria bacterium | reverse complement strand
CCACAGTTGACACCATTAAAAAAATAATGTAATTATAGCATATCTAAAAAAAGTTTCAAACTCCAACCGTAAAAAGTAGTTATAAAATGATTTTCTTATTATAGCATATCTAAAAAAAGTTTCAAACTCCAACTAATTTTGTTCCGCCTTGTGATTTTAGCGAATTATAGCATATCTAAAAAAAGTTTCAAACTCCAACAAAAAATCAATTTACAATCGAACCTAGATTATTATAGCATATCTAAAAAAAGTTTCAAACTCCAACAGCATGGTTGAAAACAAAGGAATAAAACAAATTATAGCATATCTAAAAAAAGTTTCAAACTCCAACATATATTGACTTAGCTGAATATCATTATAAATTATAGCATATCTAAAAAAAGTTTCAAACTCCAACATAGAACCAGTTAAAATGCCATTAAAAATAATTATAGCATATCTAAAAAAAGTTTCAAACTCCAACGTGTATTGTGTAGAAGCTCCTAATTCAACGATTATAGCATATCTAAAAAAAGTTTCAAACTCCAACAGTTTGTATAACTGTTAAATCAGACACTAAATTATAGCATATCTAAAAAAAGTTTCAAACTCCAACTATGCCAAAGTTGGCATATTCCAACAAATTATTATAGCATATCTAAAAAAAGTTTCAAACTCCAACTTAGCTGTATTTCGCTCTGAGCGTGGTGAAATTATAGCATATCTAAAAAAAGTTTCAAACTCCAACTCAAAATATGAAGTTGCCAGAACCTGACAAATTATAGCATATCTAAAAAAAGTTTCAAACTCCAACAACCCAATTTAGCAAAGAGTTGGTACTTCAATTATAGCATATCTAAAAAAAGTTTCAAACTCCAACAAGATTGTAAAGGATAGCGACCATATTGATATTATAGCATATCTAAAAAAAGTTTCAAACTCCAACAACAGCTAGCCACTATGTTTGTGTAGAAATATTATAGCATATCTAAAAAAAGTTTCAAACTCCAACTATGCTAGAATAATGCTTTATTATGTTTGTATTATAGCATATCTAAAAAAAGTTTCAAACTCCAACAGGAGTGGATGTCATCTTCTTCTTTTCAAAATTATAGCATATCTAAAAAAAGTTTCAAACTCCAACGAATATGTGGCTGTTGTTGAAAGCAATGTGATTATAGCATATCTAAAAAAAGTTTCAAACTCCAACATGTAAGGGGGGAGAAGAAAATATGTTTAAATTATAGCATATCTAAAAAAAGTTTCAAACTCCAACGACAAGAAAAGCGTTGACAAATTCAAGAAAATTATAGCATATCTAAAAAAAGTTTCAAACTCCAACTGCTGGGGGAAAGGCTAGAAAACTTGGTAAATTATAGCATATCTAAAAAAAGTTTCAAACTCCAACATCGCTATGCACTTTGGTATGTTTAAAAATATTATAGCATATCTAAAAAAAGTTTCAAACTCCAACATTGCAGGGTCTACGGCTATACATATATAAATTATAGCATATCTAAAAAAAGTTTCAAACTCCAACGCCATAGCTTTTATATGTAAAATGTTTTTAATTATAGCATATCTAAAAAAAGTTTCAAACTCCAACACTTTATGCAGTTGGCACACAGAATACACTATTATAGCATATCCTGATTGAATCAATATATTGCACTTAAACAATTTTTTTAAAAAGACCTTATATTTGATATAAAGTGTGTGTTATAATAATCTAATATATAATAATTAAATAAACACAGTAATGATAGAAATGAAATGATAGATTATAAAAAACTAACAAAGAAACATAATTACATAAAACCATACCTCAATACAACACATTTATATCATTATAAACTTATTGAAGATTTTGATATAGAAAATACCTATCATAGTAATGCCATTGAACACTTACATTACAAGAGACTGCTTTAATATTAGATGGCTGTTCTGTTGGCAACAAAAACATGAGAGAATTATATGAAGTAACTAATCATAGTAAAGCATTTAAATACATCTTTGATAGGAGAAATAATTTAAAAAAATTGTTGACCATGAAGATATTTTAAAGATTCATTCTATGATACTTGATAATATAGATGACTATAACAAGGGAACTTAAAGAAGATGTAAAGTGGGGATAGTGGGTATAAATCTTATTTTTCCATATCCAGAAGAATTGCCTAAGTTAATGAATGATTTTAATGATTGGCTAACAAACAGTCTGTAGGGGCAATGCACCCTGTAGAATTAGCAAGTCAAGCACATTTTTGTTTTGTAGATATTCTCACATTTATTGATGGTAATGGTAGAACAGCACGACTGTTAATGAATCTGTTATTGCTTAAAAATGAATATCCACCATTAATTATTAAGTTAGCAGACAAAAAAGACTAAATAGATGCTTTAAATAATACTTCTGTCAATACTCCAAGGGCTTTTGATGAATTTATTTATAAGAAAATGGATCACACATTAAATAAATATTATGAACAAATTGCAGAAATAACAAAAGAACATATACCACAAAAAGACAATATTATTAGATAGATTATTGTTGATAATTGTTTTTTCTTGTAGTATATTTTCAAGGTGTTGATTTAAAAGGATATAAGAAATGAACAAGATATCATTAGTTAATATTGACCATATAGATAGTGCAAATATTAAAATTTATTTAGGCAATCAAGCAGGATCATACCTTTAGAAAAAGATATTAATGAATCCCAAAAAAGCATACTGGTTGTTAGTCCTTATATTTCTAAAGATAAAATAGCAATATTATTACAAAAAAGTAAAAAAGTAAAAATTAAATTATTTTTTTCTGAAAAAGAAAATATTTACAAAGATAATGAATATTGTGATATTTTAAAACAACTTATTTCACAAAAAGAAAATGTATCGCATAAAGAAGAATGTTTTAAAACGCATCAAAAACAGTTTAATAGAAGATTTTTTATAAAGTTTTATTTAATATTTATTGTTGCATGTGCTTGTTTTTCTTATTTTTTGTATAGACATTTTAATACGCTGGTTAATATTAAAGCAAAATTAGTGCATTATAATTCATATGATTTTCTTTATATTGTTCCTATAATTATTCTTTTATGCATCTTTATTTTTAGAAAAAAGATACATAAAATTTTCTTTGTTTTTGCTAAATTTGAATATAAACGTATGTATGATTATGAGTATGTGAATAACAATATTTCAATAACATATTTTCTAAAAAATAAAAATCATACAAATTATTTACATGCAAAATTTTATGTCCTTGATGAAAAGATTGTATATTTAGGTTCACTCAATTTTACAAACAATGGAATTAATCATTCAATAGAAACAACTATTAGAATTGAAGATGCAGATCTAGCTAAACAATTCAGTGCAAGTGCTTCAAATCTTTATAAACATATCTCATATCATAATGTTTTTAATTATTATGGTAGAAAGAGTTTGGCAAAGACAATTTATAATGATTAGCTTTATCTAATTATTTAATGCACAATTGCAGTTATGAAAACTATAAGTATTAATTGCAATCATTAATTTTTATATATGCAGAAAAATCTTCAGATACCTAAATAGATTTAATCCTCATAATTCACTTAATTCCTTAGCTTTGTTTTGTAGCAATTGTTTTGGATATACTCCTGTTTTTATTAAGACTTCTCTTAAGGCAAAGTTATTTTTTACATGCTCTTCTGTAATATCTTGTTCTCCTTGTAGATTTTTTCGTTTAATATTAAATTTAGATATGTGATTTGCTAGTTGTTTAGCACATATAAGAATTGGGTCTACGATAAAAAACTTGAGGTTGTGTTCCATTAACATCGCTGGCATATTCATGTTGCAATGAAAGTTGAATATCTTTGTTACTGTAAACACCTAACAATGCTTCATCTCCCTTATATTGTATTCTTACAAAGCCTTGCACATCTACTCCTCTTTGATATAATTCTGTAGATAATATATAATCAGATAAACTTAATTTACTACCCTTTAATTTTGCATACTCATTTTGTCTTTGCTCTAAAAGTTCAAATTTAGTTGTTTGTACTGCTAAATAGTTTTGTGAAAAAGCTATCTCATTCTTAGAAGTATCACCATTTTGTGCGGTTAAATAACAAGCATATCTTGTTAGTTGATAGTCTTGTACTTATCTTTTAGCTGTTTTACCTATATTTATCATATTGCCAACGCCGGCAAAATGATCAACGCTTGGGTTTCCATTGCTTTCACAACTTATTATTGCTTTCTTTATGACTGTTTCAAATGTACGCCAACTCTTATATCCTAAAAATTTTTGTAAATCTCTAGCATAAATAAATTCAACACCATTTTCATCAATTTGCCATATTATTTCTAAATTGCTCTTTAATTTTTTTGACATAGTAATGCTCTATTGTGCCAAGTTGCAACTTGTTTGATAAAAACAATGAATATTATTTATATTTATCTAAATAATCTGCTACTGTTTCTCCATTATGATTTGCTATTGAAAGAATATCAAGGTCTTGAGTTCTCCATTTTGCACTATATCTAGCTAAAAAATGGGCTACTGTATCACCTTTGTTATTGGCGAGTGCTAATATTGTGGGATCATTTGTGCCCCAAGTTTTTTGATACATGGCTAAATTATGAGCTACTGTATATCCATCTATGGATTTTAATTGTAAAATACTAAAATCTTCAGTATTCCAACCCATTCTCGTTCTAGCTAAAACATGGGCTACTGTAATACCGTTGTTATCGGCAAATTTTAATACTTCCGTATTTATAGTGTTTAATAAAGTGCCTTTATATGGCAACCACATAGATGACTCTCTTGCTAAAGCATGGGCTATTGTTCTTCCATTGTTGTCATGCAATTTTAAAATATTCATATCTTGATCATCAAAGTCATTTTTATTCTTTATCATTAATAAATAAACGCTAAAAGTCTCATATTTTTTAGCTAACAATGGTGCAATTACCATAAAGCTTAATATTAATATTGCCAATATTTTTTTCATATCTTCCTCTTTTTTCTTATTTTATTATTTATTTTGTTACAACATGGTTTCTTGGGTGAAACTTCTTATGAATATTTGATAACTCCTTCATATCTATTTTTAAATATCTTTGGGTGGCATTTAAAGAACTATGCCCTAGTAAATCTTGTATAGTTCTTAAATCTACCCCATCATTCAATAAATGGCTAGCAAAAGAATGACGTAAAGCATGAGGGGTAAATGTTTCGTCTAAGTTCAACTCTAACCTAATTTTTTCTACCATACGTTGCACTACCCTTGCGGATAGTCTTTCACCTTTTTCACCAAAAAACAAAGGAATACTTGTAATTTCTTTGCTTGTATTGAGTTTATAACTATTTTTATACTTTGTAATAAATGGAATTTCATTTATGTAGTCATTACATAAGTCTACTATATTTGGTAAAATTGGAACTAAGCGTTCTTTTTGCCCTTTACCTAAAATACGTAACACTTTACTACTTTCTGTTGTTGGAATATCGGCAATATTAACATTTAAGACTTCCGTAATACGTAGTCCACAACCATAAATTAATGCAATAAGAGCCTTATTTCTTTTTTTAATCCATTTAACATCGCTTAAACTTTCAGCTACAGCTATCGATTCAATAGCAAAATTTTCTGCTACAGGTCTAGGGAGTTTGTCGTTAGGCTTCTTCATTTTCATACTTTTTAGATTTACAAATGAAGACGAATCAGGATTCAAAATTTTTGTTGTTTGTAAGAATGAAAAAAATGATCTAATTGCAGATAGTTTTCTTGATATACTACTTTTAGTAAGATTATTCTCATGAAGAAAGCTTAAAAAACCACGAAAATCAATAACTTCTAGCTTATTTAATTCTTGCATACCAAGAATTAAGCCAAAGTGTTTACTTAGAAAATTAAAAAAATCAGATAAATCAATAGTATAGGCTTCCACTGTATTAAAAGATTTACGCTCTATTTCTAACATGTGGTGCACAAATAATTTGCAAGTTTTTTTTACATCATTGTAGGCAGATATTTGATCAATATATTCATCTACTTCACTAATCTGCTTCATAATTCATATACTACTCTAATACTTCATTAAAATTAGATGATCTTGAAAAAATTGGAATATTAATCATTGCACGTGCTTTATGCCCATCTGATTTATCGCCTAAGCCTAACAAATAACTATATTCTAAAGATGCATAGCCCTGAAAAAAACTAAGTCCAACAGTAGGATATAATACAACCAACCAATCATTTGTTTGGGTGGCTATAGAGTTCTGCTTAGCTGTTTCAGAACCCGTTGAATCTAATATTCTTGTCATGTAATCGGTTTGATTACTCATTCGCCTTTTGCTCGCATAAACACCTAGCCCTAAATAAGGAATAACATATTGATTTTTCTCATTTAATAAAAAATCATAATATATATCAATTCCACCCATATTTTGTAACATTTTAAATGCGTTATAATAAGCCAAGGGGATATCATATTCATAAATATCGTTATTTTTATTAATGGGGTCTTCTAGTTTTTGATTATCGGAAAAAATGTAACTATGATATGATAAATATACCCTGAATGGGTTATTATCTATAAGTCTTCCACCTAATTTTACGCCATATGATACAGAGTTTTTATGAGATAAATAGTTGGATCCTTCCATTATTTTATTAGGCAAGTTTAATTCATTTACATCAACTTTGTATAACATAAGATAATCAACATCTAAAGAAAAACCGAAGAAACTACCATAATACCAAAAACGTTCTGTACTCTGTTTCAGACCATTGGCTTTACCTAAACGCCTACCCTCGCTCTCGTTATCAATCCACGGTTGTTCTTTATTATTATATTTGTCACCGTAGTCTGCAGAATGTAAGCAAGGAATCATTGTATTAAATAAAATAAATGAAACCATAATATTAAAATATATTTTACTCATAAAATCACCATGTGTTGTTAATTATTATCTCACATAATAATTAACAAAAAATTAAAGCACAGGAATATTAATTAGCAATTTAAATTTGCTATAGTCTGCATTATTTTTATGAAATTGCATTGCATAAGCATATTCTAAAGACACATAACCTTTAAATAGAGTAACCCCTACCACTGGCTCTACTTCTAGTAAAGTTTCCTTGGTTAAATACTTTATTGATTCAGTTGTATAGAATACATTATTAGATTTTACCCCATGTAAATAATAGTTAGCATTGGTAAGCTTTCTTATTATAACAAATGAAGATAAACCAACATAAGGTATCACCATATTGTTATTTGTACCTAATAAAAAGTCATAATTGAATGCAAAACCAATTGCATCTTGAGATATAGCAAAGTCATTTTTATAAATTGTGGATACTCCTAATAAAGGTGCTGTATTTTGAATGTTAGTTGGGTGTAATATTACATCATTATGCTTAAAACCCACCCTATTATATTCTAAGTAAAGCCTAACTGGACTTTTGTTCAACAAACGTCCACCAATAGATATATTGGCAGCAATTAGACCATTTTCAACAAACTCTTCCTTGGTATTTAAGACCTCTTGAGGCATAAACAAACCATCTGCATCTACTTTATAATATAAAAAAGTATCAACCCCGCCAGATACGGTTAAAAAGCTATCATTATACCATAAAATACTTTTGTGGAAAATACTGCGATCTTCATTTAAAGCAAACAAAGATTTATTCAAAAATAATTGACATAATAACATTATTATTAATAAGATTTTTTTATTCATTTTATGATTCCTGAAATATTCCTAACACTAACTATTTTATAAACACATGTGGTTATGCTGTATTCTCACTAACGCAATCTATTGTAACATGAAATACTATCAGGTAGCAATAAATTCTTTCAAAACTTCTTTTTTCAAATATTTTTTTAGTTGCAATATGTCTATTTCTTTTACTTCTCCACTCGGTAAATCGTTTAAGAAATAAGGACCAAAATGCGTTCTAATTAAACGGTTTACCTGCAAGCCTAAATGTTCACATATTCTACGAATCTCCCTATTCTTACCTTCTTTCAAGTTAAATTCTAGCCAAGAATTTCTTCCTGTACTGTTTAAAATGTTTGCTAGAATAGGTTGATACACCATGCCCTCTATGGTAATTCCCATAGATAATTCTTCCAAAACATTTTGGCTAACATCACCAAAAACTCTAACTTTATATGTTCTTGTTAGCTGGGTTTTAGGGCTAGCTAAAATGTTGCTTAATTCACCATTGTTAGTTAGTAGTAGCAATCCTTCTGATGTTAAATCTAGCCTACCTACTGATATTAAGCGAGGCAAGTTTGGGTAATCTATCTTAATTTGATCAAAAAGAGTATCACGCCCCTCGTTGTCATTATACGAACATACCAAGCCATTGGGTTTATTATACATAAACAACTTAGTTTGAATTTTTCTGTTTTTTAATACTTGATTGTGTACTTTAATAACATCATTATCATCTACAAAGCAAACGGGCGTAGTAATAATGATGCCATTTACTGATACTCGTTTTGCTAGAATTAACTCTTCGGCATCACGCCTTGAACAGTATCCTAAATTAGCAATACGTTTAGCTATTCTTTCTTTATTTTCTTGCATCTTACTCTTATAAACAATATATTTTAAATTGATAGAACATAATGATAGTCGTTTATTCAATATTTTGCAATTTATACCTTTATTATTTTATACACAACTGGATAAAAAATTCTAAACATGCGTCTTTTTCAAAATAAATATATGGAGCTAGCCATAGCAGAGGCTAAAAAAAGTATGCAAGAAGAAATTCCTATAGGTGCGGTAATAATAGACAAAAATAGTTATGAAATATTCAGTGCAACCCATAATCAAAGTATTACTTTATGCGACTCAACAGCTCATGCGGAAATACTAGCAATTAGAGAAACTTGTAGAAAAACAAATAATTATAGGCTAGACAATTGCATACTATATACTACAATAGAGCCTTGTATTATGTGTTATGGTGCCATACTTCAGGCACGCATTCCTATTATCTATTTTGGAGCATACAATAGTAAATATGGTGCTATTGAAAATAATTTTAGTATTTTGAACAATAATATTCCCCATAAACCCCAAATTTATGGAGGTATATATGAAGATGAATGTAAACAATTACTGCAAGATTTTTTTAGCAGAAAAAGGAACAAAAAACCGTGTTAATAGATGTAAAACAAACTCTCACTAAAACTTACAACATAACCGAACAACAGATTCATTTATTAGAAGAATATGTAAAATTGCTTTTAACTTGGCAAGAACATACTAATTTAATAGGTAAAAACACCGTTGATAATTTATGGGAACGCCATATATTAGATTCTGTACAATTATTACCATATATTCAACATCAAGGCGTAAATATTGCAGATGTGGGAACAGGAGCAGGTTTACCTGGTTTAGTTTTAAGCATATGCAACCCTGAAAACACTTATTTTCTTATAGAAGCTACTAGCAAGAAAACTAATTTTCTTAGCGAGGTAAAACAGCAACTAAAACTATTAAATGTAGAAGTTATTAATAAGCGTTTAGAAGATATTACAGATATCCCCTCAATAGATGTTTTAATGTCTAGAGCAGTAACTTCCTTAGCTTCGTTAATGTTGATATCAAAAAACTTATTAAATAAAAATACCAAATGCCTGTTTCTAAAGGGTAGAAGTTACCAATTTGAAATTAATGAATTTATGAGTAATCCTAGAAATAAAAAGAAGTATAACTTAGTAACTTATCAAAGCGTAACATCAAGTGAAAGTATGATCTTAGAAATCAATAGAAACAATTAAAGATGTTTAAATGATGAATAAACATCTATATTATATTGACAAAGCAGGTATAAAGAATTAATATTAAAGAACTGATTTAATAATTGCATAAGAGGATTTTCAAATGAAGCAAGGAATACACCCAGAATACCATATGATAAAATTAAAATTTACCGATGGAACAATAGTTGAAACTAAATCTACTTGGGGTAAAGAAGGTGATGTTATGACCCTTGAAATAGATTCATTAACCCACCCTGCATGGACAGGCGAACAAAGGTTTGTGAACACAGATGGTAGAGCATCTAAATTTAATGCAAGATATGGTTCATTCTTAAAATAAGTTTTACTATACAAAATGATAGCAAATAAAAATTAGCTATAAAATAATATTTAAGATGTAAGCACAGCACTGTCTGTTTCAGTTGCTGTGTTTTTTACATTTAATTTTTTTGGTAATAATATAAATGATAATTCTGTTCTCTGTAATTTTTATAGACCTTATTGGTCTTGGCATAATATTTCCTTTATTGCCATTATTAAAAATTAAATTTGCTATTTCAGATATTGAAGTAAGTTACTTGGTATCATCGTTTGTGGTAGCTAATGTTATAGGAAGTATAGTTTTAGGCATTATAAGTGATAAAATTGGTAGAAAACTACCACTATCTATCCCTATGTTTCTACTCGGAATAGCATATTATTTTATGGCAAATGCAGAAACCTTTACCTTTTTTTTAATATGTAGGGCGTTAGCAGGTTTTTTCTCGGGTAATTTTGCGGTAGCTTTTGCTGCTACTTCCGACTTATCAACTCCTGAAACTAGACTAAAATACATGGGTATTATTGGTGCTGCTTTTGGATTAGGCTTTATTTTAGGACCCGCATTAGGAGGTTTTTTAGTAACTGGAGATACTGCGGAGAATATTGATGTAAACTTACCATTTACTGTATCATCTTTTGCTAGCATCATATCGGGTTTAATAGCGATATTCTTTTTTAAAGAAACTTTATCTAAAGAAGATATAAATAATAAAATTCATAAAAATGTGTGGCATCAATTTACTGCTGTGTTTCATAACAAATCTGTTATTATTTTTACAGCATTAAATATTATTTGCACTATAATTCAGTCTGCCGCCCAAGTATATTTAGGGTTGTGGTTATATCAATATTTTCATTTTACAGCCCAATATATTGGAATATTTTGGAGCTTGTATGCCATAATCTTTACTGTTGCCCAATTAAAATTAACAAAATTATTATCTCCCAAGAAGGCTTTGATGGCTGGATTTTTAATATATGGCTTAGCCGTATCTGCATTAACTGTGGTTAATAAGCTGGAATATGTTATTATCATTAGCATTGCTTTGGCAATAGCTATTGGTATTTTAACACCAAATTTAAACACACGACTTTCTTTAGAGGGTGAAAAAAATCAACAAGGCTTAATTTTTGGGGTTTCTCAGAGTATCTCAGCATTAGGTAGAATGATAGGTCCTGTTTGCATGGGATATTTATACCATATTAATCATTCTTTATCTTGGATAAGCCTTGGATTATTCTGCTTTTTAACATGTATTTTTATATTTTTTGCTGTAAAAATACCTGAACCAACAAATATTTCAACAAAACAATCTGAAATATGATAAACTTGAATAAATTATCTTGTGCAAAATAAAATTAAGGGTAAATAATGAACACCACCAAATATAAATTGTTAAGTCCACGAGGCACCGCCTTATATTTGATTGAAGAAACTGGATTAACACATCAACAAATTGCCGATTTCTGTGATATTCATTTATTAGAGGTAATTAACTTAGCATTTTCAGAGAATGTAAACCTCAATAGAATCAATCCTGTAGATACAGGAGAAACTACTTCCGCATATATTCAAGAAGCAGAAAGCAATCCTGATGTTGCATTAAAACCTTGTATTAGTTTAGCTTATGAGCAATACTTGAAAGACACTAAAAAGTCTATAAAAAATAAAAAAAGTAAAGCACATTACGCTTTATGGCTAATTATTAATTGCCCGACCCGTAGTGATGCAGAAATTCAAAAATTTTTAAATACTACTAAGTCTATGGTTGAGAAAGTAAGAAATAAAACTTATTGGAATTATAAGAATCTTATGGCAACCAATCCTATTACCGATGGGATTTGCACCGAAGATGATTTATATATATTTATGCACCAAGAAAAAAAAGTTACTGAAGTGGCAATAGAAGAAAATTAAATCGAGCTAAATTATGTTATTTTAGCACTAGGCAATAATTTTTGCAAAATGGCTTATACTCAAGTAAAAAATGTGTTTACAAAAAAAAAATTTTAGCTAATGTAAAATGTTTATGATAACTGATTAATATTTTTCAGTTATTACTTTAATCATTCTTATGTCAAAATATAGATTATAAATAAATTAGTCTTAGCTAAAGCAAGTAATTAAGGTGTGCAACATATCAAGAGTTAGTATTTTATAACCTAACTTTATAAACTCTTAAAACATTAAAATAAGATAGCTTATGTATAATTTTGTTCATTTAAGATGTCGTACCAATTATTCTATTAGCGAAGGCTCTATGTCTATCTACGACATAATAGATAGCTGTAACAAATTAAATTATCCCGCTGTAGCCATTACAGACACCCGTAATTTATTTGGAGCAAGAGAATTTTCATCTAAATTATCTAGCAACGGAATGCAACCCATTATTGGTATGCAGTTGGAAGTATATTATACGACTACTTCTAACCATAAGGTTGGTGGCATTGTTGTATTACTTGTAAAAAATATTGATGGCTACACAAATTTACTAAAACTCCATGATATTTCTTATAATAATAAAGTTAAACATAATTTGATAAATCCTGCTGTATCGTTAGATGAGTTATTAAGTTATAGTGAAAACTTAATTTGCTTAAGTGGTGGCACAAGTGGATTTTTATCTAAAATTATTTTGAATAGCCAAGACATTGCATTTATAATTAACCAATTCAAAGATAAGTTTAAAGACAGTTTTTATATTGAATTAAATAGACATTATAGCAAAGAAGATGCTGAAATAGAAGTACAATTTTTGTCTATTGCACAAGATTATAATGTCCCTATTGTGGCTACCAATGATGTATTTTTTCAAAATCAAGCAGATTATGAAGCAAATGATATTCTATTATGTATTGGGCAAGGAGTACCACAAAAAGAAACAGATAGGAACCATGCTAATCAGGAGGCTTATTTTAAGTCTGCCACCCAAATGAACGAACTATTTAAAGACCTGCCTGAGGCGTTAGAAAATACCATAAAAATAGCTAAACAATGTTTGTTTTTTGTGGAAAAACAAGAACTATCTTTGCCTAGTTTTGCGACAAATGAAGATGAATTAATTATTCAAGAAGCTGAAGAAGGATTAACACAACGTTTAATAAATGAAGTGTATCCAAGAATGGAGGCAGACAATAGCAAAGAAGAGATTGATTTATTATATAAAGATCGTTTAAAATTCGAGCTTGATGTAATTATTAAAATGGGTTTTTGTGGTTATTTTTTAATAGTGTCTGATTTTATTAAGTGGTCTAAAACACATAATATACCAGTAGGTCCAGGTAGGGGATCAGGGGCAGGTTCACTTGTGGCTTGGTGCTTATTTATTACAGATGTTGACCCTATTCAATTTAGTTTGCTTTTTGAAAGATTTTTAAACCCTGAAAGAATATCAATGCCCGACTTTGATATAGACTTCTGTCAAGATGGTCGAGACAAAGTAATAGAGTATGTTAGTGAAAAATATCATAAAACAAATGTCGCACATATTATTACCTTTGGTACTTTGCAAGCAAAAGCTGCGATTAAAGATGTTGGAAGAGCAATGTCTTTGCCATATTTAGAAATTAATACTCTATCTAAAAAAATTCCGTTTTCTGCACCATCTAACCCTATTACTATTAGTCGCTTACTAAGTGAGGAAGGTGATGTTAAAGAAGAAATTAAAAACAAGCCAGAAATTAAAAAACTGTTTGATTTAGCTAAAAAAGTAGAAGGATTGTATAGAAACATATCTACTCATGCCGCAGGCGTTGTAATATCTAAAAAGCCCTTAAATGAAGTTGTTCCACTTTATTATGACGAAACTACTCACTTCCCATCTGTTGGTTTTTCTATGAAATACATAGAAGATGTAGGTTTGGTAAAGTTCGACTTTCTTTCTCTTGGCACATTAACCATTATTAAAATGGCAACAGAAACATTAAAAAATACCGAGAATATCAGCCTAAATATTTTACAAATTCCATATAAAGACCAAAAAATCTCTGAACTCTTATCCCAAGGCAATACTTTAGGTGTGTTTCAATTAGAAAGTCGTGGGATGACAGAGGTTATAAAACAATTAAAGCCTGATACTATTGAAGATATTATTGCTATTATTTCACTATATCGTCCCGGGCCTATGGAGAATATTCCTACATATATTAACCGTAAACATGGTAAAGAAAAGATTGAATACTTGCATGAAAAAATGCAGGCAACTTTAGATGAAACTTTTGGAATTATGATTTATCAGGAACAGGTAATGCAAATTGCCCAAATTGTTGCAGGATACACATTGGGTGGTGCAGATATCCTAAGAAGAGCTATGGGTAAAAAAGACCCTGTTGAAATGGAAAAGCAAAAAAGTATTTTTATAGATGGTGCAAAAAATTATAACAACATTCCTGAGGAACTATCTGGCAAAATATTTGAACAAATGGAAAAATTTGCGGGCTATGGTTTTAATAAGTCTCATGCTACTGCTTATGCTTTAATATCATGGCAAACTGCATATCTTAAAGCTTATTACCCTGCAGAATTTTTATCGGCATCTATGTCGGCCGATATTAACAGTAACAACAAAGAATTATCAAGATTTTTAGAATTCTTAGAAGAAGCAAAAAAATTTAATATAGATCTATTACCTCCTTCTGTAAATTCTCCTGCTGAAAAATTTACCATTGAAAAAGATGCAAATAATAATAAATCTATTCGCTATTGTTTATTAGCTTTAAAAGGTGTTGGGCATAATATTGTACAATTTTTAATGAAAGAAATTAAAGCTAAGGGTAAATTCATTTCTTTGGAAAATTTTTTATCTAGAATTGAACCAACATTATTAAATAAGCGTTGTTTGGAATCATTTATTAAGTCGGGTGCATTAGATGACCTATGTGATAATCGTAAACAACTAATAGACAACATGGAGATGTTATTAAACTATAATTCATCATGTTTTCAAGATGACAATGCTAATCAGATTGGCTTATTTGCAGACATAGATAGTAATACCCCTATTCCCTTAAACATGAAGCCAAGTACCGACTATAGTAAAATTGAAAAGATGTCTGATGAACTAGAAGTAATTGGTTGCTTTTTATCAGGACACCCCTTAAATGAATACAGCGATACAATTAATAGATTAGAAGTCATTAAAACCTATAATGACATTGTTGATCAAAAGCTACCTAGTGCCTATTTAACAGCCTATTTAATGAAAATTAAAGTTTCAAAATCTAAGAATGGCAGTATTTTTGCGAATTTAAGTTTGTATGATAAATCTTCTGTATTCTCTTTAGTTTTATTTGGCGACAACTATAAAAAATTTATGGATAAATTACAAGAAGGTGCTATTTACATAATAAAGACCAACATGAAAATTGATGGAGAAGATATTAAATTATTTGTAGAGCATATAGATGTATTAACCAACGATTATAAGATTCCAAAAAATAACAAAAAACAGCAAGAAGATAAGAATAAGCCTGTAAATATGGAATTTATTTTACAAAATGCACCAGATATTCATAGCTTAAAAGAATTAATTATTAAAGATAGTGGTAAAGATAATTTAATTATAAAAATTTTTAACGGAAATAATTTTAGTGTTTTTACCCTAGAAAATATTATGATTACAAGCAATATCCCTGAACATATAAAAAATAATCCAAATATTAAATTTACTTCATCTTAAAATATAAAGAGATAGCAAGCACAATAGTAGTTACAACCACTAGAGTTATGTATGATATCTGCCTTATTTTACGCCATTTTTTCTTATACATAAATTGCTGTTTGCGGGCTTCATAGTGAATGTCTGATACTTTATTATTTAAGAATAATAATCCTTGCGGATAGTATTTGCGGTTATTATTATTAATTTGATGCTCTTCATTTAACAATTTTTCATAAACATTAACAAAATTTTTAACTAATATTTTAGGGTTATAAAACTGCTCTACCCACTGCCGAGATAATACTCCTATTTCCTCCATCGCTTGTGGATTTTTAATAAGTTCTCGCAAGGTTACTTCTAAATTTTCAAAAGATACATTAATAAAAGGATTATAAGTAGCTCCTAACACATTACCTAGCTGTAGAGTATTTATATTGTCTACATAGCTAAATGTTGGCTTACCTAAGCTTAGGCTTTCAAGTGCTGTTAAATGAAAGTTGCCTGTTGATAGTTCATCAAATAGTATATTAGCTTGTTTTTTTCTATTAATCAACTCACTATGCTCCATGCCACTTAGTAGTTCATAAGTAATTAATTTTTGTTGCTTTAGTTTATGTAGTACTTTATTAATTTCTTTTATACACTTATTATCGTATCTATTTATAAAAGCCCCGCTATTGCTTGTATAATATGAACTACCTATTAATTTAGGAATAAGGTTATTAGTGGCTTGTGGTTGGTAAAGTTCATTGTAAATATCTAAAATATTAGGACAACAATAACTATTAAAGTAAAAAGTATTATAGTAATGAAAAATAGAAATAAAGGCTATATCTTTATTGTAATAGTTAATATCTTGGGCATGCTTTATTAATTCTGTGTTCATATTTTTGGAATACAAACTAGGATTACTATGAAATTGATAAACGATTTTAACATTTTTTTTTACATAATTTTGAATGTTAAAAGGAAGCAAATTGTTTATAACATCAAGCTCATTGCAAAAAACAGGGTGATGACAATGGATAATATCAGCACTAGCTAATTTTTCTTTGGTTAGTGCAATGTTATTAATTCCCGTATCTACAGAACTAATAAAAAGATAATTTTTTGTATTGCTATACTTATTTAAAGAATTAACAATGCGAATAGGTGCATGTACAAGTGGGGTTAAAGATAAATGGCAAACTTGCATATAAATTAGCCCCGCTTATGATGTTAATACCATTTAAATATTTTACTCCAATTTATAGTAATTGTAACCCCTAATATGGTAAAACGTACAAATTTTTTGGTTTCTTTAATTTGAAATAAAATACGCCTGCACAGTCTTAAATTATTAAGCATAAGTAATAATTTAAGCTTGGTATAAGGTAACTTATAGGCTGTAAGTTGCAGATATTTAAAATATTCTTTGTAATAGCATAAAAAATAATTCTTCTTAAAGTTCCAAGGTTTATCGCCCCCTGTAAAATGAATAATAGCAGGATTATATTTGGCAAGTTCATATTCACTATACTCACTTGCCCCTAAATTACCATGAAGTAGTTGATTTCTAGGGTCATAGAAGTTATAGCGAATGTCTAATAGTTTCATTTCACCTTGAAAAGCAATATTTAAAATATCTTGGTCATGAAAAACAAGTGATGGATATTTAGCAAAAAGATTAATCATTAGGTTAGCTTTATTATCGTAGCGAATTTTTTCTAGATTAAATACAAGGACTCCAGATTGAACATAATGATACATATTTGCATACGACAAACCTAAGTGTTGATAGTATTCTTCCCAAGATAGCCTTTTACCTTGAAAAGATATTTTTCCAATTGAGCGTAATAGATGCACTAAAATTAAATCACGACAGCCCGCTACATAGTAATTACTAATATCTTCATTATAAAGGGATGATAGATCCTCTTTAATAATAGTATCTGGATCTATATAAAGCACTTTGTTAATATTTGGCAACAGGATTGGTAAATAAAGACGATACATTGCAGCTTTACTAATATAGCCACGTTGGTTATAACTATGAATAAGGTGGGTGCAATCAATGAAGCTGATATCTATTTTCTGATTTATTTGCAACTTTTTTAATATCATTATATTGTTTTGATGCACTTCGGTTAAGCCACCGTGAAGAATAATAATATTTAAGTCATTATTTTTATTATTGCTAATTAAAGAAGCTAACGAGGCAGTAAGATGAACAACATAGTTGTTATCTGTTGCAAATACTATATTCATCTATTACTACCTTATTAGTTTAAATTGCTAATTATTTGGTTGGTTTAATTCTAAACTTTTTATCTTCAGAAACTTTAAATAAATCTTGCAATACTTTGGTTTGCTCTTTAGATAATCCTACCGGGGTTTCCACATTCACATCTATAAATAAATCACCTCGCTTCTCAGTGTTCACTTTATAAAAGCCTTTATCTTTCACTCTAATGCGTTGACCATTGGTAATGCCTGCGGGAATTTTTACTTCTATCTCTTTATTTTCAATGGTATTAAGTTTAATGCTATCACCTAAACTTGCCACAACCATTGGCACATATATGCTCATGTAAAGATCGTTATCTTTTCTTGCATATATTTTATTGCTTGAGACATTAATAGCAATAAATAAATCGCCATTTGGATTACCATTTAAGCCTGCTTCACCTTCTTTTGATAAGCGAATACGCATGCCGGTATCAACTCCTTTAGGAATATTTACACTTAACTCTTTATTGCGCTTAACTCTACCTTGACCTGAACATTCTTTACATGGATTTTTTAATTGCTTGCCCGCTCCTAAACATGTTTTACAAACTGTTTCTACCGAGAAAAAACCATTTCTTTGACGTATTTTACCATGCCCATTGCAAGTAGAACAAGTGCTATATTCGGCTGAACTTTCTGAACCCTTACCATTACACTTAGCACAAGAACAGAAAGTATTTATTTGAATATCTTTCACACAGCCTTGAAATGCTTCTTCCATTGTTATGTTCATATTATATAGTAAGTCGTTACCTTTTTGCGGTTGATTTGAACGACGACCACCGCCACCCATCATTTCTTCAAAAATATTTTCAAAAATTGAACCGAAACCACCGCCACTAAAACCACCACCAAAGCCTTCAAAACCTTCAAAGCCTCCACCAAAGCCACCACCTTGAGGATTATAAGTGCCTGAATCATAAGCTCTGCGTTTTTCTGCAGTGCTTAATACCTCATAAGCTTCGCCAATTTCATT
>CANHGT010000021.1 GCA_947460385.1 Alphaproteobacteria bacterium | reverse complement strand
AGACCATAACCCCGTTTTTACAGTAACAGTAAATGTAGAGGGTTACAATCCTGTGCAAGGGCAAGGGGCAAATAAACTAACGGCACAAAAGGAGGCAGCAAAAAATTTTATAAATAGCAATAAATAAAATAATATTAATCAAACAATAAAACAAAAAGGTGGAAATAAATGAAATATACTCTTGGGTTTAATGTAGACCATATTGCTACAATTAGAAATGCTAGAAGCGAGAATTATCCTAGCTTGCTAGATTTAACAAAAATTGCGATAGATGCCGGGGCAAAGCAAATAACCGCCCACTTAAGAGAAGATAGAAGGCATATTAAAGACGATGATATTTGGTTGCTAAAAAATAATATTTCAGTCCCTTTAAATATGGAGATGGCAGTAACCGACGAAATGGTAAATATAGCATGCAAAGTAAGACCCGATTGGGTATGCTTGGTGCCTGAAAACAGAAATGAAATTACTACAGAGGGTGGCTTAAACATACAAAGCGAATATCATAGAATAAAAAATATTATGCCAGCATTAAAGGCAAGTGGCATCAAGATATCATTATTTATAGACCCAATTGTAGATCACATAGTTTTAGCTTACGATTTAGGAGTAGATGCAATAGAAATCAATACGGGCAAGTATTCTAATGTAAGCTTTTTAGAAAAACCCATTGAAGCATCAAATATAGCAGAAAAAGCATTTTTAGCAAAATCTATGGGTTTAAATGTGCATGCAGGACACGGCTTAAATATTCAAAATATTCATCATATTTCCCAAATAAAAGAGATAACCGAATTTAATATAGGGCATTTTCTAATTAGTTATGCATTATTTGTAGGTTTAAAAACTAGCATTAGCAGAATGATTAGTAAAATAGATGTTTCTAGGTCTTAATAGCTATATTGATTTCTTACAAATTAAGTAAAGCGATTAAAACAGCAATACAAGCAGTTTCTGCCTTAAGAATATTAGTATTAAGGTGGATTGCTTGAATGCTAGGAGAACTAAGCAACAACTTTTGTTCCTGTTCGCTAAAGCCTCCCTCTGGTCCAACAATAAAGGCAATATTTAAGTTATCTTTTGGTTGCATTCTGTTTTTCATATCTGTAATGCTGACGCCTGTAGATTTCTCATTTAACCATAAAAACACATAGTTTTGATATTTATCTGAATGAATATCATTAAGCAAGCTTTGTAAATTTAGTGGGGAATGAATAGAAGGAACATCAAGCCTACCACATTGTTCTACAGCCTGTATAACCTTAGATTCCATTTTTTCATGCAAAATAGGTTTGTTTACACATCTATCAGTAATAAGATTGCAAATAGAGTTAATGCCAAGCTCGGTAGTTTTTTCTATTACAAAATCATTAGAATCTTTTTTTAATGGCGCATAAAATAAATGATGTTTAACAGGTTGCTCTTCAAAGAGTTTTATTTGTTTAATAATTTCAACAGCTAGAGAGTTTTTAGTAATGCTTACAATTGTAGCAATAAATTCACCGCTTTCTTTATTGAAAATTGTAATAAATTCGCCAATATTACATCTTAAAACTTTTACAAGGTGGTTGTAATGATTGTTCACTAAAACTAAATTTTGTAATATAGTAATAGTAGGTTTATAGTAAACTCTAGTGCGTATTTTCATAAGATGAGCTTTAATAAAAGTGGTGTGTGCGGCAGGATTCGAACCTGCGGCCCTCAGATTAGGAATCTGATGCTCTATCCTACTGAGCTACGCACACATTAAAGTATAAAAGAAGCGAAATATATAATACTAATATTATATATTGAACTATCATTTTTCACGAAAATATTATATTCTAAATAAAATATTTTATCAATTAAAATAAAAATACTATTAGCACAAAGGGTATAAAATAATGTTCAAAAACTTATTCTGCGTTGTTTTATTTTTTTTCATTTTTATAGTTAATGTTTGTGCAGATGTAGACACTACCACAATTTACAATGCAAAAGTTTTAAGTATAATAGATGGTGATACAATTCTTGTATCTACAAAAAATGGAAACAAAAAAGTACGCCTTATAGGTATTCAAGCCCCCGAGATTAACAGCCAACCAATATGGCCGTTTGCTAAAGAGTCTAAACAAGCCCTACAAAGTGCCCTTCAAGGACAAAAAGTTAATATAGTTCATTTAAGCCTACACAAAACAGATAAATACAATAGAATACTAGCAGATATTTATAGGACTAAAGATAATTTATGGTTGAATGGTTATTTAGTGGAGCAAGGCTTGGCTTATGTTTATATCTTGAACTCTAATAAAATACCGAAAATTAAAGAATTAATAGCTTTAGAAAATAAAGCTATTCAAAACAAACTTCCTTTTTGGCAAAATCCTAAATATGTAGTAATTTCTGTTAGTGAAGCAGAAAAGAACATCAACAATTATAAAATTATAGAGGGCAAGGTTTTATCGGTAGTTAAAACTAAGAAATCTATTTGGTTACAATTTGAAGAAAGTGGCAATCAAGGCTTTTCAGCACGCATAGATAACAACAATTTAGTACAATTTGTAGGCAATAAAGACCCACAAGCATTAATTGGCAAAAATGTAAGGCTAAGAGGCTTTATAGAAAAATATAGCCCTAAATTTGGTTCATTTATTAATTTACAGTCTTTAGATTCTTTAGAAACTTTGTAAATATAGAAATAACTGATAAATAATTCTTTATAATAAAGGAGAAACTATATGAAAGTAATACATGATGGCTACTTTAATTCAGGAGTAAAATATATGGACAGCGAACTACATTTGCTAATTGAAGCAGAAAAAACAAGGCAAGAAAATACCATAGAGTTAATTGCATCAGAAAATATTGTCTCACTTGCTACCCTTGAAGTAGCAGGAAGCATTTTAACCAATAAATATGCCGAAGGCTACCCAAGTAAAAGATATTACGGTGGTTGTGAAGTAGTAGATAAAATAGAAGAACTTGCAATACAGCGGGTAAAACAATTATTTAATGTAGATTATGCCAATGTGCAAGCCCATTCAGGGAGCCAAGCAAATATGGCAGTATATTTTGCCTTATTACAACCATTTGACAAAATATTAGGAATGGATTTATCTTGCGGTGGGCATTTAACTCATGGAGCGAAAGTATCTTTTTCAGGCAAACTATTTAATTTTTCATCATACTCTGTAAATAAAGACACCTGCCTTATAGATTATAAAGAAGTAGAAGCAAAAGCTATAGAGCATCAACCTAAATTAATTATTGCAGGTGGCAGTAGTTATTCTCGCATCATAGATTTCAAAAAATTTAGGGAAATAGCCGATAAAGTAGGGGCATATTTAATGGTAGATATGGCACATTTTGCTGGGCTAGTAGCAGGAGGAGTTTACCCAAGCCCTATAAATTACGCCCATGTTGTTACCTCAACAACACATAAAACATTGCGTGGTCCTCGTGGAGGCATTATTTTAAGTAACAATGAAGACTTAATGAAAAAAATTAATTCAGCCATATTCCCAATGTGTCAAGGGGGGCCATTAATGCACATTATTGGGGCTAAAGCACAAGCTTTTAAAGAAGCAATGACAGTTGAATATAAAGAATATACAGCACAAATTATTAAAAATGCCCATGCCATGGCAAATTATTTTATGAACTCTAATATTAATGTAATTTCATCGGGAACAGATAGCCATCTTTTTTCTATTAATGTTAATTCTTTAGGGGTAAATGGAGCAATTGCCGAGAAAATTTTAGACAGTGTAAACATTACTTGCAATAAAAATTCTATTCCTTTTGACACACTACCACCAAGCAAAACTTCAGGTTTACGAATAGGAACACCTGCAATAACAACTCGTGGTTTTAAAGAGGAACACTGTGTAGAGGTAGCATCACTTATTAAAGAAGTTATATTAAATATAAATATAGAAAGCGGTTTATTAAGCAAGAGTGCAGAAGATACTGTAAAGCAAAAAGTAAAGGTATTGTGTGATAAATTTCCCATATATAAATAACCATGCAAGAATTTGACATTATTAACAAATACTTTAAACCTTTAATTGGCAAAGGGGCTTTAGATTTAATTGATGACTGTGCAATTGTTCAAGTAAAAGATAATTTAATTATTAATACAGATACCATTGTTTCAAATCAGCACTTTTTTTTAGAAGACCCTGCACCTTCTATAGCTACTAAAATTTTAATGGTTAATTTGTCCGACATCACAGCAATGGGGGCAAAACCACTATATTATAGCTTATCTATTTCTTTACCTAAAAATCACCATAATTTATATAATGAACAATGGCTAAGTGAATTTGCAGATACTTTAAAGAAAATTCAAGAATTACACAATTTTTATTTAATAGGTGGTGATACAACAACTAGTAATAACGACTTAGTAATATCAGTAACCATGTTTGGCAAGCAGTATGCATCTAAGCCATTATTAAAAAGCACCGCCCAAGTAAATGAAGATGTTTTTGTTTCAGGCACAATAGGTGATTCTTACTGGGGCTTGCAAATATTAAAAAATGATGAAAAATTTAGATTTCTAAGCAAAGAACACAAAGATTTTCTTATTAACAGTTATCATTATCCTAAACCTCCAATACATTTGGCAAAATTACTGGTAAATTATGTAAGCTCATGTACGGACGTATCAGATGGCTTATGGGTAGATTTAGAAAAACTTTGTAACTATTCAAAAGTACTAGGACATATTAATTTAGCAGATGTTCCTTTATCTAAGGCAGTACAAGAAATTGTTAAGAACGAAGAAGATATTATAAAAAGTATTACAGGGGGCGATGACTATCAGTTAATTTTTACTATCCCTAAAAGTAAATCTGTAAATTTTCAAAAGTATTGCAAGGAACATTGTTTAGAAGTTAGCAAAATAGGGCATATAGATAATAATAACACACACGGATTAATAGTAAAAAACGCTAAAGGTGAAATATTAAGTTGTACAACCAAAGGCTTTGTGCATTAATAACAATCTAAGGTTCAGATGTTTAATTAAAAGAATCCATTTTAGAGAATTCATCATCTTTCATAGATACTTTGGTTAATGTGTCGGGCATTTCATCTATATCTATTTTAAGATTTCTTCTATTGTTTTGAGTTTTTTTCTGAATTTTTGTTAAGATGTTACTATCATTAAAAGTTAAAATAATGATTTTAGAATCATCTATTTGTTTTTTACGAAAACGTAATTTTCTTTGGGAACTTTCATAAGCATAATATAAAATATTTTCATTGAAACTAGCAGTAATAACAGGAGGACCAATAAGCTCTATAATTTGTGATTTAGACAAACCAACTTTTATTTGCTCAAGCTTACTTGGAAATATGTAATTACCCTCTATTTGCTTGTTATCTGAACAAGATACAAGAATTAATATAGCGAACAATACCAATAAATTAGAAAGTTTTTTCATTGCTGTATTAGTTAATTTATTTATTTCCATAATACAAATAATATACTATACTTTTAAAGTCTTGTATATAAAAAAAAGGATAAAAAATCATGAGTATTAATTTAAAAATTAATATTAACAGCATTAGTTATCAAGAACGGATTATAAATATTGAGGCTACCGCAGAAGAATTGTTAGATGTAGCAAATTTTTGTGAAATATTATCTTGTAAAAAAATAAAATTTCAAGGTGGAGTACAAAAAAAAGGATCTACTTTTGTAGTACAGGGAGTTTTAATAATAGATTTCATACAGGAATGTTCTGTAACACTTGAAGAAGTTGAAAGCAATATAATGATGGATGTAGTAAGAGAATACATGGTTTCTCCAACTACCAAGCTAAATAAAAGTAATGAAATTATTGTAAATATTGAAGACAACGATATAGAATATATAGAGGGCAATACTATAAATATTAAAGAGATGATACAGGAAATATTGTTTTTAGAGATTGACCCATTTATTAAAAAAATATCTTCTGAATAAATAATAGTTGCAAAAATCCTATAAAAATAATAAAATGTTTTTTATAATTAAGACTTATTATAACAATATTAAATAGTGGAGTAAGACAATGGCAGTTCCTAAGAAAAAAACATCACCATCAAGAAGAGGCATGAGAAGATCTCATTTAGCTTTAAAGAAAAATCCTTATTCAACAAATAAAAATGGTGATTTACACAGGTCTCATCATATAGATGAATACGGTATGTATAATGGCAAACAAGTTTTAATAACAAAACAAGTTTAATTTTTTAATTTTTCTTGTGTTTTTCATTAAAAGGTATTTTGCATGTCAAATAATGTAGTAATTGCACTAGATGCTATGGGTGGAGACGATGCTCCTATTATAGTTATAGATGGTGCTAACATAGCTTTAAAAAAGTTACCCAATGTATCTTTTAAGATTTTTGGAGATGCAAACGTTATATCTCCATTATTAAAAGCTTATCCAAAGTTATTAGCGGTTAGTGAAATAGTGCATACTACCCATAAAATTTTAAATGAAGATAAGCCTGCTGAAGCCTTAAGAAATGGTAGAGAAAGCTCAATGAGGTTAGCCATTAACTCGGTAAAAGATTTAAAATGTCATGCCGTAGTTTCAGCAGGTAATACAGGGGCATTAATGGCAATGTCTAAATTTGTTTTAAATACTATACCAGGTATTAGTCGCCCCGCAATTACAACTATGGTTCCTACCCGAAAGCAACCTTGTGTTTTGTTAGACTTAGGTGCCAACTCAGAATGTTCAAAAGAGCAATTAATACAATTTGCATTTATGGGCGATGCTTTTGCTAAAACAATGCTTAATATAGATAAACCACGAATCGGTTTGTTAAATATTGGTTCAGAAGCTTTAAAAGGCAATTCTCTTGTTCAGGAAACATCAGAATTGTTAACTTCTTATCCACATATTAACTATGTTGGATTTGCCGAAGGTAATGACATATTTCAAGGTAACTTCGATGTAATAGTAACCGATGGATTTACAGGTAATATAGCATTAAAAGTGTTAGAAGGTACTGCAAGTTTCATCAAATATAAAATATTAAATATATTTACAAATTCTATATTTTCATTTTTACCAAAAATTGGTTTTATATTTTTGTATTTATTCTCTTTTTGGAAAATCAACAGAATTAAAAATGAAATTGATCCACGCAATTATAATGGTGCAATGCTTATAGGCTTAAATGGAATTTCTGTTAAAAGTCATGGTGGCGCAGACAAAAAATCATTTGCTTCGGCTATTAATGTAGCTTATCAACTTATTTTAGGAGATGTTAATAAGAAAATTCAGGATGAGCTACAAGAAAACAAAAAATAAAAAATAAAATGAGGAAGCAAATGTTTGCAAAAATAATTTCTACAGGATCATATCTTCCTAGCAAAATTATGACCAATGAAGATATTTCTAAAATAGTTGATACTAGCGATGAATGGATTGTAAGTCGTACAGGAATTAAACAAAGACACATTGTTGCAGACAATGAAACAACTTCCGATTTATCTTATCAAGCTTCACTTAATGCCTTAAAAAATGCTTCCATAGATGTATCTACAATAGATGCAATCATTGTAGCTACCACAACTCCCGATTTAACTTTCCCCTCAACAGCCACTATATTACAAAAAAAATTAGGATTAAAAGGTGGATTTGCCTTTGATGTTCAAGCGGTATGCTCGGGATTTATGTATGGTTTAACAGTAGCTGATTCACTAATTATAACAGGTAAAGCAAAAAGAATTTTACTTGTTGGTGCAGAATCTATGTCTAAAATTATTAATTGGGAAGATAGAAACACTTGTGTACTTTTTGGTGATGGTGCAGGTGCGGTTATTTTAGAATCTACTTTGTTAGATCCAAAAATAGGCAATAATCCGGGAATATTAGGAGTAGAAATCTTCTCCGATGGGCAGTATGTAGATGAGTTAAAAACAACTATGGGCGTATCTTCAGGCAATGATATAGGTAGTATTACTATGAATGGGCAAGAAGTATTTAAGCACGCTGTAACCAATTTAGCCCATGTGGCTACATTAATTTTAAATAAATATAATTTAAAAGATAGTGATATTAACTGGTTTGTTCCTCATCAAGCTAATTTAAGAATTATTACAAGTATGGCTAAAAAGCTTAACTTAAGCGAAGACAAAATTATTATTACAGTAGATAAACATGCAAATACCTCAGGAGCCTCTATTCCATTAGCGCTTGATTATGGATTCAAAAATAATAAATTAAAAAAAGGTGATTTAATTTTAACTGAATCTATGGGTGCAGGTTTTACATGGGGTGCTGGAATTATAAGGTTATAAAATATTATATTTAACTATTAAGGGATGTTGAAAATGTCTAAAGCAAATATCAAATTCACTAAAATAGAAGCAGAGCGTATATATTATGAAATGCTACTAGCTAGAAAGTTCGAAGAAAAATGTGCAGCATTATATGCAGAAGGTAAAATTGCAGGATTCTGCCATTTATATATTGGTCAAGAGGCAGTAGCTATTGGTTTTAATCATATAAAGTTACCCCAAGATACTCACATTACAAGTTATAGGTGTCATGCCCATGCTTTAATACAAGGTAAAATACCCGCAAAAAATCTAATGGCTGAACTAACAGGTAGGGCAACAGGTTGTTCTAAAGGTAAAGGTGGTTCTATGCATATTTATTCAAAGGAGAATGGTTTCTTTGGTGGTAATGGTATAGTTGGAGCCCAAATACCACTAGGGGCAGGCTTAGCTTTTGCTCATAAGCATAAAAAAGATAACGGCGTTTCTTTTTCTTATATGGGTGATGGTGCATTGCCACAGGGTCAAGTATATGAAGCATTTAATTTAGCATCATTATGGAAATTACCCGCAGTATTTATAGTTGAAAACAACGAATATTCAATGGGAACACCACTTAATAAAACCCATGCTAATACTAATTTAGTTGTTCGTGGTGAACCATTTGGCATACCGGGTGAAGTGGTTGATGGAATGGATATTTTAGATGTTATTGAAAAAGGAACACGAGCAGTTGAGCATGCTAGGTCGGGGAAAGGTCCTTATTTTCTTGAGGTTAAAACATATAGGTATAGAGGGCATTCTATGTCTGATCCGCAAAAATACAGAACTAAAGACGAAGTAGAAAATATTAGGCAAAACAAAGATCCTATAGATCATTTTGCCACCTATGCTTTATCTAATAAACTATTAACTGAGGAAATAATGAAAGAAATTTCCAACAGAGTAAAAATAGAAGTAAGAGAATCTGAAGAATTTGCACTTGATTCTAAAGAGCCAGATATTAGTGAAACTTATACCGACATAATATTATAAATAAAGCAATTGGAGAATAAAGATGCCAATAAAAATAATAATGCCATCACTTTCACCAACCATGAGCGATGGAAAAATAGGCAAATGGCTAAAAAAAGAGGGTGATACAATTAAAGCGGGAGACATTCTAGCTGAAATTGAAACCGACAAAGCCACAATGGAGTATGAATCAACCGAAGAAGGTATCTTGGGTAAAATACTCGTGCCAAGTGGTACCGAAGGCGTATTAGTAAATAGCTTAATAGCAGTGATACTAGAAGATGGCGAAACAGAAGCAGATATTCAATCTTTTGTAAGTAAATTTGCAAGCAATAGTGTAGTTGAACCTAGTTCTTCTACAGAAAGTGTTGTTCCAGTTCAAAGCATTAGTGTTTCTAACAATAATGCCCCTGTTGATAGTAGTAGCTTTAATTTTGAAATAGATAATGAAAGAACATATTATTCACAAAATATGGAAGAACCCGATTATTCCCAAGCACCATTAAAAACCTTAACGGTAAGAGAAGCTTTAAATGAGGCAATGTGCGAGGAAATGGAAAAAGATACAGATGTATTCTTAATGGGTGAAGAGGTTGCAGATTATCAAGGTGCTTATAAAGTATCACAAGGTATGTTGCAAAAATTTGGTAAAGATAGAGTAAGAGATACACCAATTACCGAGTATGGCTTTACAGGGCTTGCTGTAGGTGCTGCAATGGGAGGCTTAAAGCCAATTGTAGAATATATGACTTTTAACTTTTCTTTACAAGCATTAGATCATATTATAAATTCTTCAGCAAAAACATTGTATATGTCAGGTGGTGATGTAACTAATTCCATAGTTTTTAGAGGCATAAATGGTGGTGGAAGCCGTGTTGCAGCTCAACATTCACAGTGCTTAGCTTCGTGGTATGCCCATGTTCCGGGTCTTAAAGTTGTAGCGCCATATAGTGCTTCAGATGCTAAAGGATTATTGAAGTCTGCAATTCAAGATCCAAACCCTGTTGTTGTGTTAGAACACGAGGTTTTATATGGAAAAAGTTTTGAAGTTCCAGATGTAACTAATTATGTTCTACCAATTGGTAAAGCTAAAATTGAAAAAGCAGGAACCGATGTAACCATAGTGTCTTTTTCACTAGGAGTTTATTGGTCTATGTTAGCGGCCGAAGAATTAGAAAAAGAGGGTATATCTGTAGAGGTAGTAAATTTAAGAACTTTACGTCCATTAGATATTCATACAATTTTAACTTCTGTAGCAAAAACTAATAGATTGGTAACAGTAGAAGAAGGTTGGGCTTATTCGGGAATTGGTTCAGAAATAGCATCAATAGTAATGGAGCATGCTTTTGATTATTTAGATGCACCACTTGTAAGAGTATGCGGTAAAGATGTTCCTATGCCTTATGCAGCTAATTTAGAAAAACATACCTTTCCTAGTGTAGAAGATGTATGTAAGGCAGTTAAAAAAGTTTGTTATAAATAAAGCAATTGGAGAATAAAGATGCCAATAAAAATAATAATGCCATCACTTTCGCCAACAATGAGCGATGGAAAAATAGGAAAATGGTTAAAAAAAGAAGGTGATAAAATTAAAGCAGGAGACATTCTAGCTGAAATTGAAACCGATAAAGCCACAATGGAATATGAATCCACAGAAGAAGGTGTTTTAGGCAAAATACTAACACCAAGTGGCACAGAAGGTGTATTAGTAAATAGCTTAATAGGTGTTATACTAGAAGATGGCGAAACAGAAGCAGATATTCAAGCTTTTATTGCTAAATTTAACTCAAGTAGTGCTGTAAGTGTTAGTGTTACAGCTCCTGTTGTTGCTAATGCGGTTACAGAAGAAAAAACTGTATCGGTTGTAAATAATTCATCAAACAGTACAAGAGTTTTTATTACGCCTTTAGCTAAAAGATTAGCAAAAGAATTAAATTTAGATGTATCTCAATTAAAAGGTAGTGGTCCTCGTGGGCGTATTATTAAGCATGATGTTGAGAATTTCAAGGCTAGTGCAAACTCCTCTTCAAGTGTTACATCTAATGTTACACATAATGTAGCAGGCTCATTTGAAGATAAACCAAATACAGGCATTAGAAAAACTATAGCTAAAAGGTTGCTAGAATCTAAAATTACAGTTCCACATTATTATTTAACTATAGATTGTAATATGGATAATCTTCTGCTTGCCAGAGAAAATCTTAATAAAGCAGGAACCGATAAATACAAATTATCTGTTAATGATTTTATAATTAAAGCAGTAGCATTAGCAATGCGTGATGTGCCAGAAGCCAATGCTTCGTGGATGGGAGATGTAACTAGGTATTTTAACACATCAGATGTAGCAGTAGCAGTAGCCACAGAAGGTGGTTTATTTACTCCTGTTGTAAGAAATTCAGAAACAAAGGGTTTAGTACAAATATCTAGTGAAATGAAAGATTTAGCAAAGCGTGCTAAATTGGGTAAATTGAAGCCCGAAGAGTATCAAGGAGGAGGTTTTTCTATCTCTAACTTAGGTATGTTTGGCATTAGAGAATTTTCTGCTATTATTAATCCTCCCCATGCAGGTATTTTAGCCGTAGGTTGTACAGAAAAACGTGCAGTTGTAAAAAATAATGCCGTAGTAATAGCAAATGTAATGACAGTTACACTATCGGCCGACCATAGAGTAATGGACGGTGCAGTTGGGGCAACATTCTTAAATGCGTTTAAAAAATACATGGAAGAACCTATTAATATGCTTGTTTAAAAGTATCTAATAAGTATCAAGGAGAAAAGTTATGAATTATGATGTAGTAATAATAGGTGCAGGACCAGGTGGTTATGTAGCAGCAATTAGAGCCTCACAGTTGGGTTTAAAAGTAGCAGTAATAGAAAGAGAGCATCTAGGTGGTATCTGTTTAAATTGGGGTTGTATTCCAACTAAAGCATTGCTAAGAAGTGCAGAAATTTTACGCTATATGAAACATGCTAAAGAGTTCGGTTTATCAGCAGATAATGTAAGTTTTTCTTTAGAAGAAATAGTTAAACGTTCTAGGGCAGTATCTAAGCAATTATCAGGCGGTGTTGGAGGCTTATTAAAAAAGAACAAAATAGATGTAATAGATGGTTCAGGTAGCTTAAAAGGCAAAGGTCAAGTTGAAGTAACCACTAAAGACGGTAAAAAGAGTATTGTTTCAGGGAAACATATAATTTTAGCAACAGGAGCAAGGGCAAGGGTATTGCCAAATATGGAGCCAGATGGTAAATTTATATGGAGTTATAGGGAAGCTTTAGTTCCAACAGAAATGCCAAAAAAACTATTGGTTATGGGTAGTGGAGCAATAGGCATAGAGTTTGCTAGTTTCTATAATACTTTAGGAGCAGAAGTTACTATAGTTGAATTGTTGCCAAATATTATGCCCGTTGAAGATTTAGAAATTTCAGCGTTTGCTAAAAAATCTTTTGAAAAACAGGGTATGAATATTTTAACTTCTACTAAGGTTTTAGGAATTAAGAAAAATAGTAGTACTGTAACTGTATCTTTAGAAGATGCTACAGGTAAAAAGTTTGATATTGAAGTAGATAAAGTAATATCAGCGGTAGGAATAGTAGCAAATATTGAAAACATTGGTATTGAAAATACTAAAATTAAGGTAGAAAAAGGTCATATAGTTGTAGATGAATTTTCTGCCACAGCAGAGACAGGGGTTTATGCAATTGGTGATATAACAGAAGGACCTTGGTTAGCACATAAGGCGTCCCACGAAGCTATAATATGTGTAGAGAAAATAGCAGGGCTAAATCCACATACTATGAATAAATCTATGATACCAGGTTGCACCTACGCCCACCCACAAGTAGCATCAGTTGGTTTAACCGAACAGAAAGCTAAAGAATTAGGTAGGAATGTTAAAATTGGTAAATTCCCATTTTTAGCCAATGGTAAAGCTATAGCACTTGGTGAAACAGAAGGTCTAATTAAAGTTATTTTTGATGCCAAAACAGGGGAACTACTAGGGGCTCACATGATAGGGGCAGAAGTAACCGAGATGATTCAAGGCTATGTAGTAGGCATGAATTTAGAAACAACAGAAGCAGAATTAATGCACACTGTTTTTGCCCACCCAACGCTATCTGAAATGATGCACGAGGCAGTGTTAAATGCTTTTGGTAGAACAATACATTTTTAGTTTTTAGGCATTAATATGGAGTTTATAATATATTAATGCCTACATCACATCACACAGCATAATATAAAGGTAAAACGATATGTTAAATCAATCTACAATTAACATTATTAAATCTACTGCCCCCCAATCTTAGCAGAACATGGAGAACTATTAACTAAACATTTTTATGAACGCATGTTTTTAAACAACCCCGAAGTCCTACCATTTTTTAATCAGTATAATCAACAATCGGGTACCCAGCAAAGAGCATTAGCTAGTGCCATTACAGCTTATGCCACTCATATTGATAATTTATCAGTTCTTACATCAGCAGTAAATACAATTGTACAAAAACATGTTTCTTTGCAAATTAAAGAGGAACACTATCCAATAGTAGGTGAAAATCTAATAGAATCAATGAAAGAAGTATTAGGTGATTCAGCAACAAAAGGCTTGGGAAGACGCTTATTCATTTTTAGCTAACATTCTAATATCTGCCGAGAAAAAAATTTATGAAAGTAATGCTAATAAACAAGGTGGTTGGGAAGGCTTTAGAGATTTCACAGTAAGCAAAAAAGTAAAAGAAAGCGATAATATTACTTCATTTTACTTAATTCCAACAGATGCTAAAGAATTACCATCTTTCTTAGCAGGGCAATATATTACAGTTCAAGTTCCAACTAAAAATGGTATTACTACAATGCGTAATTACAGCTTATCTGATGTTTCAGGTACAGGTTATTTCCGCATAAGTATAAAAAAAGAAAATAATGAAAATGAAAATCATAACGGATATGTTTCTAATTTCTTCCATAACAATGTTAAAGAAAACGATGTTATAAAAGTTGCCCCTCCGTGTGGTGAATTTATTCTAAAAACAGATAGCAAAAAACCTTTAGTTTTATTGGCAGGTGGTGTTGGAATTACCCCAGTCTTAAGCATGTTAAAAACATCTTTAATAGATGTAAAAAGAGAGGTTATATTAATTCATGGTTCTTATAGCCCTAGTCTTCATGCTTTTAAAAACGAGTTAAATGAATTACTAAATAATTACTCTAATTTAACCGTTTATTATTGTTATAATGAGGTTAGCAATGAATATAATCTTGCAAATAATGAAAGCAAAGGACTTATAACAGGTGAACTTATAAGTAATATTTGTGCTTCAAAAAATTTAGAATATAAAGATGGCGAATATTATTTCTGTGGACCAAAAATTTTTATGGCAAATATTTATAAAATACTAAGAGATTGGAAGATTGCCGAAGAACAAATTAATTTTGAGTTCTTTGGACCAAAAGAAGATTTACAAAAAGTATAAAAAAGTAATATAACAAAGATATATCTATGGATTATTTTATTATCATGTATAAAATGTTAATAAGCATAAACCATAGATATATAATTTAAAATTCACCACACAGCAAGAAAAATTTATTTTCACTATAATAAATAATACCCATAGACAAGTTCAAGCGGAAATAAAATCAAAACATGGCAATAAAAGAATTATTTAATCCTGAATATTTAGCAAATAAAATTAAAGAAAAAAACACCTCTTTAGTAATTTCTAAGGAGCAAAAAGAGACTTTAAATAGGTGGTACAACCAATTACAAGAAGAAAAAAATGAAACTCAACTTCAAAGCGATTTTCTAAATGATATCTCTTTGGCGAGGTATTGGGTTATACCACAAAAGAGGGTTAGTAGACTATAATTTAGAAAAAGAACAAAAAACTGAGGTAGATGGCACAAAGCCCGATGCTGTGCTTGGTTTTTTTACTAAAGAAACTAAAAATTATAGAGTAATTATTGAATTAAAAGGTTCTAAAGCCAACTTAGATGCTAAACAAAAAAGTGAGAATAGAACTCCTGTTGAACAAGCATTTGGATATGTTAGTAAATATGAAAACATAGACTGGGTAATTGTAAGTAATTTTAATGAAATTAGATTATATAGCACCTTTCAAGGCAAGTATCACAGTTTTAATTTAAAAGATTTAGCCACACATGAAGATAAAAAAAAAGAATTTGTGTTTTTACTATCAAAACAAAATTTAATAGGCTTTAACAAAGATAGTAAGCCTTTCACCAAAATAATTTTAGAAGAAAGCACTAAGCATGTTGAAGTTATACAAAAAGAATTTTACAAACATTATAAAATAAGAAGAGAAGATTTTATTGATAATGTTTTAAAAAATAACCAACACTTAGATATTAATACCGCAGTAGCTAAGGTACAAAAATTATTTGATAGATTATTATTTATAAGGTTTTGTGAAAATAGCTCATTAATTGATAATACCGAACAGCTCATAGGTAAAATAATAACTTGGGATACTATAAAATCTTTGTTTAAGTACATAGATGAAGGCGAGCTACCCCATGTTTCTAAATTTAATGGTGGCTTATTTGCTAATGATGAAATTTTTAATAATTTAATCATTAGCAAAGAATTATTACAAGCATTAGTAACATTTTTAAATAAATATAACTTTAAAAATCAAATTACCATAAATATTTTAGGACATATATTTGAACAATCAATAAGCGATATAGAAGAACTAAAAGCTACATTAAATAATGAAAATCACGATAAAAAACAAAGTATAAGAAAAAAAGATGGCATATTTTATACACCATCATATATAACAGAATATATAGTGCAAGAAGCAGTGGGTGGCTGGTTAGAAGAACAAAAAATAGCCCTTAATATATACAATATAGAAGAAGTTGCAATTCCTACTTCTAAAATTCCCACTTCTAAATCTAAACAAGAGAAAAATCCTAACCAAGAGCTAATAAATAAATATAAAGAGTATGGCAATATATTAGAAAATATAAAAATTTTAGATCCATCTTGTGGCTCAGGAGCTTTTTTGGTTGAGGTGTTTAATTTTTTACAAAAAGAATGGGTAAACTATCACAACAAATTATATGAGTTGGGGTCTGTGGATCTCTTTGATAGGGTTGATAATTATAAAAATATCTTAAAGAATAATATATACGGTGTAGACCTAAACTCTGAATCTGTACAAATATCAAAATTATCTTTATGGTTAAAAACTGCCCAAAGAGGTCATGAGCTAACAACCTTAGACAATAATATAAAAGTTGGCAATAGCCTAATAAATGATGAAAAAGTTGAAACAGAATGTTATATAGACACACAAGGTAATAAAATTTCTAAGGCTTTTAATTGGCAAAAAGAGTTTCCTGAAGTTTTTAAAACTGGTGGCTTTGATGTTGTAGTAGGCAACCCACCTTATGTAAGGCAAGAATTATTTAGCCAAATAAAAGGATACCTTAAAGAAAAATATGTAGTGTATACAGGAGTGGCAGATTTATATTGTTATTTTTATGAACATGCAACAAATTTATTAAAAGAAAATGGAAAGCTTGGCTTTATAACCTCTAACAAATGGATGCGGGCAAAATATGGTGAACCGTTGCGTAAATTTATTTTAGATAATGTAAAAATTGAAAGCTTTATAGACCTAACAGGGCAAGAAGTTTTTGAAGGAGTAGGAGTTGATGCCAACATTATAATTTATGAAAAAAATAAAGCAAATAACTATCAATTTAAGGTTTCATCTAATTTAAAAAGCTTTACACCTTTTACAAGTAATAATCTTTATGTAAAAAGTTTTAATATAGAATCTAATGAAATAGAAAGGCAAATAAAATTTAAAATTGAAAAAATAGGTAAGCCTTTAAAAGATTGGGATATAAAAATTTATCGGGGTGTATTAACAGGGTTTAATGATGCTTTTATAATAGATACAAAAACAAAAGAAGACCTTTGTAAAAAAGATCCTAAGTCTTTAGAAATAATAAAACCAATGTTACGAGGTAGAGATATATCAAGGTATGGCTATGAATGGGCAGGGTTATGGTTAATTAATTCACATAATGGCTATGGTAATACTTTAAGAGTTAATATTGAAGAAGATTATCCTATAATTTTTGAGCATTTAAAAAAATTTGAAAAAGAATGTAAAAACAGAACAGATCAGGGGTTCTCTTGGACAAATCTTCGTAACTGTGCATATGTGGAAGATTTTCAAAAAGAAAAGATAATTTATCCTAATATTACACAAGATATTGGCTTTACAATGGATTTTAGTAATTTTTATATTAATCAGAAAGCTTATTTTTTAACTTCAACAAAAGTTAATTTATTTTATTTGATAAGTATTTTAAATTCAAAACTTTTACGGGTTTCTTGTAAGCAGTATTTTCCACAGCTTGGTAAATCTGGCTTTGAAGTTAGTAAATTTGCTTTAGAACAACTTTCCATTCCTCAAATACAAGAAAGTGACCAACAGCCATTCATAAAAAAAGCTCAAGATATGCTTAATTTCAATAAAGAATTAAATGAAATTTCAAGTAAATTATTAAGTTTATTAAAAGTAGATTTAGGGGTTAGTAATATTACCAACAAATTAGGCAAGTGGTATAATTTAGAAGAAACAGAGTTTTTTGCCGAAATTGGTAAGCAAAATAAAAATTTATCTTTAAATGAAAAATCACAGTGGATAAAGCATTTTGAAGAAGAAAAAAGAAAAATCAACGACTTACAAAATAAAATAGAGAAAACAGATAAAGAAATAGATAGCATGGTATATAATCTATACCAGCTAAGTGAAGAAGAAATAAAAACCATTGAATACAGCAATTAGGCTTATATAATACATCTTTTACCTGCATTATAAAGACCTGTATTATGAGAAATAGCTTTTATTACAGAAATTAAATCTACAAACAATAAAAACCAATTACGACCACATGAAAAATACAAAATAGATTGTGCAGAACAACATTTTAAAGCTTTAAACCAAGTAATATATGATTTTGGCGAACCTGAAACAATGATTGAAAAGATTGAAAATACAAAATCAATGGCAGATACAAATTCTAACAATCAAGAATAGATAAATTAAGAATAGGTATGCATAAAAATTCGTGCAGTGTATAACATAAGAATAAAAGTTAGATAGACGAACATAAACCCATATATAACTTAGGAAGCACAAAGAAACCTCTTTGTTTTTGCACTCATATTGTAGTCGCATAATTTATATTATGAGAAATAAGGGGTAAGCCTTTATAGTATAAGGCTACCTGAAGTTCGTGAGATTTGTAGGATTAAGATAGAGGTCTAACTTAAAGCTTGTAGGACAACAGGCGGCATTAATTTAAGTAACAAGCTTTCTTCTTATGTATAAATGTTTATCAAAGATATGATAACACTAGATACGCACATGTTACAACCTGCAATATGTGTGGGTTTTATGAACCAGCGTAACAAACAAGCTAAACAGAAATAGGTTGCAGTGAAATAGGTTAAACAGGCTTTACGGGCATAATAATTGCAACAAACATACTTGAAACACTTGATTTTCGTTTGTTCTGCAAAGCAATCAAGCATCAATTCAACAATTTAACAGGGGTTCAATTGGTTCAATGCAGAACGCATTAACCTTTATTAACAGGAATGTTTTATATGTCCTGTTAATATTAACCTTTATTAATTTTTGCACATTTTTTACACATCAATATCAATAAAACCATAACCCCTATTGATTTAAGCAATAAAATTTCAAGCAATAAAATTCTAAAAAGATGAAAAGTTATCCCCCTTTTCTCCACACTGCCCCCTTTAACCTAATTCTAACCCCTGCTT
>CANHGT010000020.1 GCA_947460385.1 Alphaproteobacteria bacterium | reverse complement strand
CTGTATGATGAAATTATGCTAAAATACTTTAAAGAAAGAGGTGAAAATGAAGATAAATCTTGGAGTGGCACAATAGCTACATTCTATAGCTATGTATATTATCCTGATGTTCATAAAGTATTAATGCAACAAGGTTTTAAGCTTAATAAATAAAACTTTTATTCGTTAAAGCGTATAAGCTAAAAATAGCCCCGTTGCAAGAGTACAAAGTATTATATAATTATGTTCTTAACAACGGGGTTTCACCTTTTTTATTATACTATTTCAAGCTATACAATCAATAGACTGTTAAGTTGTTTGACTTAATGTTGCAATAAGTTATAATTGATGTATTATTAATATTAATAAAGTTGAAATCAATGAATATTGCAGTTATAGGTTTTGGTGCAACAGGTGTTTCATTTTTTATTAACCTTATTCATACTATAAATACAGATATTACCAAAAATTTTAAGCAATATAAAATTACCATCATCTCAAGAAAGCATGATTTCATTGGAGGAATAGCATTTAATTCCAACAACAAAGAACATATTGTTAACACCCCTGCCTACCTTATGAGTTGTTACGAAAACGATAGTCTACATTTTGTTAAATGGTTAAAAACAAAAGATATTTATACTTTATTTCCCCCAAGACATATCTTTAAAGAATATCTGCAAGAACAGTTTTTAATATTTTTAAAAAAAGCTAAAGCAATAGGTATTATAATTAATATTATAGATGATTTTGCTACTAGTCTTTATAAAAAAGATAATAGTTTTTATATTGGCTTAAAGAATAATAAAACTATTATTGCAAAAAAAGTGATTTATAGTGCGGGGCATTATCAACAAAGCAATATATTAAATAACTCTATTGCTTTTAATACTAATATAGATGTTAATACCCTCTTAAACAAAGATAACAGTGTTGGAATACTTGGTTCAGGGCTTACTACAATTGATGCAGTATTATCATTACAGCATATTAATAAAATTAGTTCTATTAATATTTTTTCTCGCAATGGTTTATTACCATCTATAAATCTGAAAGATCCTAAAATAGATATTTCTGTGTATAAATATTTTAATAAAGAAAATATAAGCTCTGCTATTAAACAAAATACATTTTCATTTTTTACCATGTTAAAATTAATATATAAAGAATTAACACATTACAATGAGCATGAACTTAAAATAGCAAAAAAATATTTTTATACGCAAGATATGATAAATTTCTACTATGAAATCATTCAATTATCAGAAAAAAATATACTTCCTTTAAACCAGATATTATCTAGTAGTAGATACTATTTTAAAGATTTATGGCAGGAAATGAATCTTAAACAAAAACTTGTATTCTTAGATTTTGCCAGGTACTTTAATATTTTTAGAAATACAATACCACTTGAAAATGCAAAAAAAATATTATTATTGCTACAACAAAAAAAATTATATATATTTAAAATCAGCAATATTGTAGAGAATAATAATCAAATAGAAATTATGTGCAATAATAATGTATATATATATCCTAATATCATTACTACTTATCAAGATTCCTTTAATATATTAAAAAAAAAATCTGTGTTAAATGAATCAATGCTACAAAATAATTTAATAGAATTAGATGATTTAGGTGGTATAAAAGTTAATAAAACATATGAATCTCATGAAAATTTATATATTTTAGGCGATTTACTAAAAAGTAGCTTTTATGTAACTAATTCATTTTGGTTTAATTCTATGGTAGCAAAAGATATAGCACAAAACATTATAGCCCGAGATAATCAACAATGAGTATATTATATGTAATAATAAAAATTTTATCTATGTATCTTTATATTATTTTAGGATTTATATATAAAAAATATACAAGATTACAATATAACATCATAGCTAACTTGTTATATTATATATTTGTTCCAATGATAGTTTTTAAAAGTGCGGCATCTGTAAATATTTTTAACTTCTTCATGTTAGCCCTATTATCATTTTCTATCAGCTTAATAATCGCTATAATTATTTTTAAGATATTTAATAAAATTAATATGCCAATGGAACAAGGTTTAACCCAATGTGTGTACTCACAATTTAATATTGGTTGGTTTGGTATTCCTATTGTATACATCTTATTTGGTGCAAAATGGAGCGAGATTATGACAGCACTTTACATTGGAGGCATGTTATTTGGCAATACAATTGGCTATTTATTAATATCAAATACAAAGAATAATATTATAAGCATTATCAAAACTCTATGCAAAATTCCATCTATCTATGCCATATTATTAGGGTTTATACTGCAGTATATAAATATTAATATATTTAATGAAAGTAGTATATTTTTAAATTATTTATTTCACTTAGCTTCTCTTACAACTTCCATTTTAGGCATGGTTTTAATAGGAATAAGCATTGCTAATGTATCTATAGGCAGTATTAATTGGCAAAAAATATTTTTCTTACAATTTTCAAGGCTCTTCATAGCTTACATTATAGTGATGCCATTAAGCTACTTGTTTTATTCCTATGGCTTAATAAATATAGATGGCTTTAAAGTGACCATATTATTACCAATGTTACCCATTGCAGCTAATATTATAGTATTTAACACCAAACTTAATGGTAATAATAGTTTTTTAGGATTAAATATGGTTGCATCAACAATTTTATCTTTACTATATATTGCTATTATGCTTATTTTTTATAAATAATAAGCTTTTACACAATAATTTTAGGAATATCAACATCATCTATAATAAATTCTACCGAAAAACTTTCTATATCTTTTGCACCCTTTTTCTGCAATAACTCTAGTAATTTTGTATTAATTCTCACTTTAACCTTTGCTAATAAATTGGTTCCATAAATATATCTTAAATTTATAATTAAATTGAAGAGTTTATAAGCATCACTTTGTAAAAAAACTCCTAGAAAATCTTGGGTTTTTTGCCTGCTACACTCTAAAATTCCAAGATGCGAGAATCCAAGCACCGATGTTTTATTTACATCTAAAGCAAACATATCTTGAAACTTCTTTACCACATTATTATTATATTGCTTATTCTTCATTTTTAATAAATCTACTAAAATTTGCCCCGAATAATTACGCAAAATAATTTGCTTATAAATTACTGATAATATTTGTAAATTTATTTTAAAGCTAGCTTCCTCTTTATTACTGTAATTGCCTAGAATATCATTGTAATCTACATCTATATATGTAAAAGCATGATTACTAATAAAATGTAACTGAACGCCCTCCATAACATCTAAGGTGTTTTCTTTTAAAGATTCTATATCATCATTTATGCCACAATCAAAGAAAATATTTTCTTGATGATTAAAAACAACCTCAATTTCTAAATGGGGAAAGTGGCTAAGAATTTCTTTTACGTAATTAATTAATTTTCTATCATCAACAAAAATAGAATCTATGGTACTTTTACTATTACAAAGAATAGCATAATATAGGTTATCTAGTTCATATACCAAACCTATTTTATCGGTTAATTGTATATTTTTCCATAGGTTGCATATTTTTTCTAGCTCGGTCTTAAAATGAACAATAAATTTTCTTTTAAATGAACTACGAACAACGCAACCCTTTATATCTTGTAATAAATTTAAAATCTCTTGTTTTTCGGGTAATGCAATATTTTTAGAAATAATATTATGATTAGATAAAGGCTTATAATTTAAAAAATAACCATAAAAAGTGATATCATCACTCACAACAGGCATTTTTTTTGGCAGAGTTGCCTCTTTTATCACTTGCACAAAAATTTTAGAACCAACAGTTAAAGATAAATTATTTTTATGAAATTTTAACAAACAAACTGTACCACTCATTATTTCAACAAAAAAGCAGGCTAGTTGGGGAGATTTTTCTACGATTTTGCCATAATAAATTTGGTTTAACTTTATATTAGTAAAGCTATTGTTAATAAATAATCTACTAAGAACAGAGTTTTCTAGTTGCCCAACCATTTGTAAAAATGAGGTTGAAGAAACAAACAATTCTATAGACATTAATTTTCCTTGTTATAATAGCCTAAACCAAACAAACTGTTATACACTTGTAATGTAGGTAAGCCAACTATATTTGAAATTGAACCATTAATAGACTTTACAAACATCTCAAAGTTGCCTTGAATAGAGTATCCACCCGATTTTCCCTCCCATTCACCACAGGCAATATATTGATTTATTTCGTGATTATTAAGTAATTTAACGCTAACTGAAGATTGAACCACTTTAAGAATTTTTTTCAATTCATTGTTTTGATATCTTAAAAGACAAAAAGCAGTTAAAACTTTATGATTACCGCCTGATAATAACTTTAAAAATGATTCTTCTTGGGTAGAATCAACTGGTTTACCTAATATTCTTAAGCCTTTAACAACAATAGTATCTGCCGACAATATATATAAATTATCTTTACTTACAATAGTTTCGGCAACTTTAAAAGCCTTAGCCAATGACACACGCTTAACATATTCAGTAGGACGTTCACCCTTAATTACGCTTTCATCTATATCAGCAGGAATAACTTTAGTTGGAACAACCCCTATTTTATGTAGTAGTTCAAGCCTTCTTGGTGAAGATGAAGCTAAAATAAACACTTTATTAGCCATAAAGATTGCCCAAACTATTTAGCATATCTAAATACTACACGAGCCTTAGGAAGATAACCCTTTGTACTAAGATTTTTAATTTCTGTTTTATCCATTTCTAAATCTACAGTATCACCTTGAAGTACTTTGATGTTATTTTTCACCATATTACCAGCTGAATAACCTTGTACAGATACTCCATTTTCTAACTCTATTAAGAATGTATTATTATTTAAAATTTTTGCTACCTTGCCTGTAAAATAAACTAATTTATCGTTATTTTTCTTTCTTTTATTAAATCTTTTATCAGAAGGCGTGATATTAGTTGTAGTAGTAGCAGGTACTTCGGTTGTTGATTCTGATTTAACATCACCAGCTACATTAGATGAATTGTTGTTATTTTCATTAACCATTAAATATTTTCTCCTCTGATAATATTGGCGCCTAAATTAGATAATATTTCTATTGCATTTACATATCCCCTATCAAGATGATATAAATTTTTAATTGTTGTTGTGCCACTAGCATTTAAGCCTGCAATAATTAAAGCAAATGCAGAACGTAAATCTGTAGCAAACACTTCTGCCCCTTTGAATCTTTCTATGTTATGCACAACTACATTGTGTGGGTCTACAATCTTTATATTTGCTCCCATTTTAATAAGTTCAGGAACATGATTAAATCTATTTTCAAAAATTGTTTCCTGAAGCTTAGATGAAGATTCTGCTAAACACATAACTGTCATCCATGGCGATTGTAAATCTGTTGGAAAAAAAGGAAATGGAAGTGTTTTCACATCAACAGGTTGAATTTTTTCTACCCCTATTATTTCCAAGGTATTTTCGTTTAAAAATTGCAACTTAGTTCCTGTTTCTGCCACATATGCAAGAAAATCACCAAAAATATCTTTTCTAATGCCTTCTAAAATTACGTGTCCTTTAGTAGCCATGCAAGCTAAAATATAACTACCTGCTTGAATTCTATCTGGCATTACCGAATATGTAGCACCATTTAACTCATCTCCCCCTTCTACTGTAATTGTATCTGTTCCTGCCCCTTGAATTTTAGCACCCATGGCAATTAAACAATTAGCTAAATCTATAATTTCAGGCTCTTTAGCCACGCCCTTCATAACAGTTGTTCCTTTGGTTTTTGCCGCTACCATTAAAATATGTTCGGTTGCCCCAACTGAAACTTTATCAAAAATAATTTCTGCAGAATGTAATCCATTAGGTGCTTCAGCAATGATATAATTGGGTTCAACGGTAATTTTAGCACCCATTTTCTCTAAAGCATTAAGGTGCATATCTATTGGTCGTTCTCCTATTGAACAACCACCTGGCATAGGAACTTTTGCTTTGCCAAATTTAACAAGCAGTGGTCCTAATACTAGCATTGAAGCCCGCATTTTGCTAACTAGATTGTAAGATGCTTCAAATTTATTTAATGTAGAGACATCAATATTAATTATACCATCTTTTCTTATTACTGCACAGTTCAAATCGGTTAAGATATCTAAAATAATATCAATATCTGCTAAATTAGGGACATTAGTTAAATTAAGGTAATTATTACTTAAAATAGATGAAATTATAATTGGCAGGGCAGAATTTTTTGAACCCGATATTAATACTTTACCTTTTAGGGAGATTCCACCTTGAATTTTTATTGCATCTTTTTCATAATTAATACTCATTAAGTCTATACTCGCGGTTTTTCTACTTTGTTGCTGATTTTTTCTTTTTCTTAAATTGTTACGTAATTGTTTGGCTATAGAATCTAAAGATTTTTGTTGATTACTCACTTAAATATATAATACTCCAATTAATTAAAATTATTTTAATGTTAATGAAAACCCTTTTTAAAACAATTGTACAACAGACTGTATTTTAATTTATAAAAATTTATTTTGCAATTAAATAATTTTATTAGTATAATAAAAATACTATATAGATTAATAAATTATAATATTTTGTAATTGAACTTAAGCAATGAACTTCTAATGCTTAATAATTATAAAAAGTTATTTTTAGGTATGCCATCGTAGCTCAGTGGTAGAGCACACCATTGGTAATGGTGGGGTCGTATGTTCAACTCATATCGGTGGCACCATTTAATTTATTATGTTTTTTTATGGCGATTGTAGCTCAGCTGGTTAGAGCACCTGATTGTGGTTCAGGGGGTCGCGGGTTCGAATCCCGTCATTCGCCCCACTTTATGTTTTAAATACCTCCTTATATATAATACAAAAAATAAAGGCTATAAAATTTAATTTATAACCTTTATTTATTATTTTAACTAAAAATCATATCAATATCTTGATTATAATATTTAAAATTTAAGATAATTTTAATATTGGGTTAATACTACTTTCATTTAAAGAAATAACTTCTTCGCTAATAATTCTTAGATCAAGTAAGCTTATTCTTTTTAGTAATAACCATGATTTATAAACATCTACTTCTTCTGCTACTAGCGTTCTGTTGTCTATCTCATAATTTAATTTTATTGTATCACCAAATACATTAAGAGTATTAATTGGAAAATTACCAAAGGTGTTACTTATAAATAATTTTAAAGGAGGAGTATTTTCAACTATTACACTATCATTAAGTTTTTTAACTATATAAACTAAAGAATAAGTATCATAATGCTCTATTTTAGCATCATTATTTGCTAATTCAAAATAACAATCCCCTGCATATTCTGCTATTACGTCCGTTAGTATCTGAGGACTATCTATAGCAGCCATAATATGATGTACATTAACTGGATAAGGTACCCCTTCAACTGCTTTATTTGTATTTTGTATAAATGGAGATAAATCTCTCCATAAAATAACTGGTGCAATTCCACGATTTGCAAACTCATCAAACATTTGATGATGTAATGCTACTATTTTGTTACTATTTCTTGAAATTACAGGAGATCCAGATGCACCTCCTACAGTATCACAATTGTAGTATATTCTCTCCTCCTCCGGATCGTATACTTTAGTAATTATACAATTAGGGAATCAGATTCCAAACCTTGCACAACAGATACAAGACTTTCTCTCAAAATATGTTGTGGAATATAAACAGGTTCACCAACTTGTGGATTTTCTTCATGTAATTCTAAGCCACCAAATAATCTTTTAACATTGGAATATTTAAAATCAAACTCATCTAAAGAAAATAAACTATAATCTGTAGAAGAGCTACTTACTCCTGCAATAAATAAGGTTTCAGCTTTTAATTTAATGGGTTGCGACATTTTTGATTGAGTGGTACTATCTTCGCATTCTGGCAAATAATAATTAAACCAGCATACAGAACGTGATGCTACTTCCTGATCCCATATTACATGAGAATTGGTTAAAACATGATTGCCAGTACCAATTAAAGACCCAGAACCATATGAATTAGCTCTAATCATCATTGTAGATAATGCATGTTGAAATATATCAGGATTACTGTTTTTATAACAAACACTATTTTTTCTAGCATCTTCACCTATAATACCTTTAGTATCTCTATTTGTACTAATACAGGTGTAATCTATAGAAATAAGATTTAATCGTGTATTACTTTCTATTCTTTGTGTTGGCAAATAAACACTAATACTGATTTCATTACCATTTAATGCCATTGAATACCAATTTCCCTTATTCTTAGCGGTATAAGAATAACATTCTTTACTAATTTTGCTAGTAACTTGTATTACAAAACCCTTTGGTAGATTATCAGTATAAAAATAAGCTCTAACATTTTCAGCTCTATCGTTTTTAAAATGAAACTTTTTAAAATTACTGCCTTTCATGTCAGCAACAATGTCTATGTTTACATCATTTTTTATTTCTATAAGTTCTTTGAGCATAATATATAAATCTCTTTTATATTCTGTTGCAATTTTTGTTGAGTGCAAGTATATTTTAGTTGCCAATTTAAAATTATACACTTTAATGCTTAATAGGTATGCAATATGTAAAATTAAATGTCAAGTTATGATTATAAAGTATGAAAAAGTTTGTATATGTTCTTGTTATTTTTGAAACGCATTGAAAAAATACAACTTTTAATTTAATTATAAATAATTATTTTTATATATTTTATCGTAGCTCAGCTTGTTATAGCACCTGATTGTGGTTAAGGTGGGCTCTTGGTTACAATCCCGTCATTCGCCCCACTTTATGTTTTACATACCTACTTATATAATACAAAAAATAAAGGCTATAAAATTTAATTTATAACCTTTATTTATTATTTAACTAAAAATAATATCAATATCTTGATAATAGTGTTTATTTTTCAATAAATTTACTAACAATCTCTTCTATAATAGTATTATTTGTAGAATTTAATCTTTTTAATAACAACGATGATCTTGCAGGGGTTGGTGTAAAAATTTCATAAAAATAATTTAATTCGAATGAACCACCTATAGTCTTAGTATTAATTGGATATTTCTTACCTTTTGAATCAGTTAACCATAGCTCTATTGCTATATCAATAATAGGTAAGCTAGTGTTATCAAACTTACATTTTAATACAACAGTAGAACTATCTGAATCATCTGTTATACTAGCATCAGCAGTATTTGAAATATCAAAATAACAGTTGCTATATTCACCAAGTATTCCCGTTTGTTATAACAATGTAACATTATATTGATATTATTTAATTGGATATGTAACACCTAATACCTCTTTATTAGTATTTTGAATATAAGATGATATATAATTGAACAAATAGTCAGACCTCATTGCATAATTTTCTTGAGTTCCAGTAATACTCTCTCCAAAATACAATCCTACTACTTGATTAGTAGCTCTAGATATAACAGGAGAACCCGAAGCTCCCTCTTCTGCATCACAATTCACAAGAATTGTATCTGAATCATAACTAATAATAGAGCAGTTCTTTGAACCACCTTTATCTTGTACTATTGCCAACCTAGCATCTAAACCCTTTGGATATTGGGGCATATAAACATCTGAATTAGTGGGAGCTGTAGAGGAAATTGCTAAACCACCAAACAGTCTTTTAATATTTGAATATCTAAAATCAAAATCATCTATTGAAAATAAACAATAATCATTATCACCATTAGGATCACCTACTTTATATATTGCTTGACCTTTAACTTCAAGTGCCCATATATTGTCATGAAGGTCTTGATCATAATAATTAAATACTATATTACTATTTAAAAGGGTTTGTTGATTTGGAAAGACATGAGCATTAGAATGATTCCCTGATCCTAATGAGAAACCTGAAGCATCACTATTAGTCTTATCTATACTTATAGTGGCTAAACTACGCTGAAATATTGCTGGCTGAGTAGTTTTATAAAAAGCAATTTTTTCTCTACCATCTGTGCCTATTATGTGTTTTGAGTCTTTATCTAAATTATTTGCGTGTGTCATCATCTATTCTCCTAATTTATTATTACTTAATAAGCATATAATATTTACAATTATTAAGTATGAAAAGTTTGTATATGCTCTTGTTATTTTTGAAACGCATTGAACAACACAACGATTTGATTCTTGTAAGTTTTGGAATTTTTTTTTAGGATAAATGTATAATTTAGATATTATAACATATGAAATTATTTAGTACTTGTGTTTAACTTATTAATTAAACAGTCCTTAACAATAGGAGGAACAAAAGATGAAACATCTCCCCCATACATAGCAATTTCTTTAACAAACATCGAGCTAATAAATTGATTATTTTCTGATGATGTTAAAAAAATTGTTTCTGCTTGTGGATAAATTTTAGCATTCATGCCCGCTAGGTTGAATTCAAAGTCAAAATCCGATAAAGCTCGAATTCCTCTAATAATTACATTAATATTGTTTGCCTTAATAAATTCAACTAGTAAACCATTATAACTAACAATGCTATAGCGTCCTATAATCTGCTTTACTATATTATCTTGATTTAAACAATCTGATAACATTTGTATTTTTTCATCTACAGAAAATAAAGCCTCTTTGCTCTTGTTATTACCAACGGCAATAACAAGATGATCTACTAATTTTAATGACCTTAGCATTATATCTAAATGCCCATTAGTAACAGGATCAAAAGAACCTGGATATATTGCTTTAGAGAGCATGTGTGATTGCCTTTTTAATTCTAAACTAACGTATCTTGTGGTATTTCAGCTATTATTTCTTCCTCTAATGGCTCATCTAAAAGTTTTACCTTACTTATAGAAACTACACTTTCCTCTTTATCTATATTAAATAATTTAACACCTTGAGAAGTTCTACCTGTAATACGTATACCTTTAACATTCTGCCTAATAACTTGCCCTTTACTGCTTACAATAATTATTTCATCATCACTTTCTACCACAAAAGATGCTACAATATTACCAACTTTATTAGTATTTTTACCATCTTTAAAGCCTTTACCACCACGATTTGTAATACGATATAAATAAGCAGAAGTTCTTTTACCATAACCATTTGATGTAATAGTTAACACAAATTCTTCTTTAGTGGCTAATTCTTGAATATCTGATTCTGTTAATTCTATTCCATCATCTTCTAAATTGTCTTCGTCTTCCTCTATAACATCTAAAGAATCAACCTCGCCCCTACGTTTAGCATTGGCATGTTTGATATATTTATCTCGTATAAGAGTATTGTCTATTTTTTCATGATTTAACAAAGAAACATTAATTACATAATCATTACCTTGTAAATTAATAGCACGAACTCCCATAGAATTACGGCTTGCAAAAACACGTAGACTATCTATAGGGAATCTTATAGTTTGCCCATAGTTAGTAGCTATTAATACATCTTGATTATCATTTGCTAATAGAACGCCTACTAAATCTTCTGATTCATCATCTAATTTCATAGCAATTTTACCTTTGCTAGGAATATTAACAAAATCACCTAATTTATTTCTTCTAATAGTACCTTTATTTGTTGCAAAAATTATATCTTGTTCAGGATTATAACCATCTTCTATTGGAAGAATTGCGGTTATTTTCTCATTTTTTTCTATTGGAATTAAATTAATAATTGCCCTGCCTAAAGCTTGAGGTAAACTTTCTGGAATTCTGTAACATTTTAATTTATACACTAAGCCCTTAGATGTAAAAAACAGTAAATCGGCATGGGTGTTAGTAATTAAAATATTTGTTACTACATCTGTATCTCTAGTATTAATTCCTACTTTACCTTTACCACCTCTTTTTTGGGTGCGGTATGCGGTAATAGGCATTCTTTTAATGTAACCCGAATTAGTCATTGTTAATGCAACTTCCTCTTTTTGAATAAAATCTTCTTCGGAAAATTCGTCCATTACATCTTCAATTAAAGTTTTACGAGGGGTAGCAAATTTTTCTTTAACTTCTATAAATTCATCTTTAATTAGGTTCATAAGAGCTACGGTTGAAGATAAAATATTTAAGTAATACTTTATTTCTTCGGCTAATTCTTCTAAGTCTTTTTGGATTTTTTCTCGTTCTAGCCCTGTTAATCTATGCAAACGTAAATCTAAAATACCTTTTGCTTGTACTTCAGATAAATAATATTCACCATCTATTACTTGCCTATCTGCTTCATCTAAAAGAGCAATATAAGGGGCAATTGCACCTGCTCGCCAAGCTTTCGCCATTAACCTTTCTTTCGCCTCTGTTGAGGAGCTAGAACTTTTAATTAATTCAATAATTTCATCAATATTTTCAACTGCTACACCTAAACCCGCCAATAAATGAGCTCTTTCTCTTGCCTTATTTAGCAAATACATGGTTCTGCGTCTTACTACTTCTTTTCTAAAAGTTAAAAAACTAGTAAGGATATCTTTTAAATTCATTTGTTTTGGCATGCCATTATCTATGGCTAAGGTATTAACCCCAAAAGATACTTGAAATGAAGTATATTTTTGTAAGTAATTAATAACTATTTCTGGTTCAACATCTTTCTTTAGTTCTATTACAACACGCACTCCATGACGGTCAGACTCATCACGCACTGCAGAAATAACATCTAACTCTTTATTGTCTGATTTATCTTTAATATTACTAATTTCAGTAACCATAGTAGATTTATTTACCATCCACGGTATTTCTGTAATAATAATTGCCGATTTAGTTTTAGAAACTTCTTCAATTTTTGCCACACCACAAATAGTAATACTTCCACGTCCTGTATGCAAAGCTTTTAGAACTCCAGCACGCCCAAGTATTCTTCCACCTGTTGGAAAATCGGGTCCTTTAACATGCTCCATTAACATTTCAATAGATGCTTCTTCATTATCTACTAGAATCATTAAAGCGTCCATTAGCTCCCCTAAATTATGAGGAGGAATATTAGTAGCCATACCTACTGCTATACCACTTGAACCATTAACTAATAAATTGGGATAACGAGCAGGAATAACAACGGGTTCTTGTAAAGAATCATCGTAGTTAGGTTTGAAATCTACTGTGTTTTTATCTATATCATCTATTAAAGCATGGGCTGAATTTGCCATTCTTGCTTCTGTATAACGCATAGCAGCGGCTCTATCGCCGTCCATAGAACCAAAGTTACCTTGCCCATCTATTAAAGTAAGCCTTAAAGAAAATTCTTGTGCCATTCTTACTAAAGAATCATAAATTGCACTATCGCCATGAGGGTGATATTTACCCATAACGTCCCCAACAATCCTTGCAGATTTCTTATAGGGTTTATTATGAGTATAACCATTTTCATACATGGTATATATAATTCTACGATGAACAGGCTTTAAGCCATCTCTTACATCGGGCAATGCTCTACTTATAATTACACTCATTGCGTAATCTAAGTAAGATTTTTTCATTTCATCGTAAATTGTAACTTTTTTAATATCTTCTTTATTTAACAAATTTGTATCGCTCAAAATAAATCCCTCGTTATAACCTAACATATTGTGCTTTAATAATATTATATCATATAAAAATTATTCAGCCCGTTTTTTTTATTACTTATTATTTTTCTTATTAGATAACTCTTTTTTTGTTGTATCTTCAGTTGGGCTTTCTATAGATTCCACCACTTGAAAGACAGGAGAAAGAATCTTGCCCTTACTTGGCATTCTTAACATGAAACTATCTAAAGTAGATTTATGTGCCATAAAACTTAACATTTCTACATCTGACAATTTTTTATCTGATGGCATTTTAATAGTCATTGGATTCACTTGTTTCCCATTAACATAAACCTCATAATGTAAATGAGGACCTGTAACTCTGCCTGTTCCACCCAAATAACCTATAATATCCCTTTGATTTACACGATCTTTAACTTTAAACTTAGGATTAAAGCCTTTCATATGTGCGTACAAAGTAGACAAATGTGAGTTATGACGAATTTTTATAAAATTACCAAAAGTTGGAGAGTACTGCCTAATTTCAATAATACCATTACCTGATGCATGAATTGGTGTTCCATAGGGGGCGGCAAAATCTATTCCCTTGTGCAACAAGGTATAGCCTAAAACAGGGTGATTTCTAAAGCCAAAAGATGAGCTTAATCTTCCATTATCTACGGGAGTTTTCACTAAAGTTTTAGCAATACTTTTACCTCCTGTTTCATAATACTGCCCTTTGTATTTGTAGAAAACAATATTTTTATTAGTTCCTTTTAATGAAACATATAATAAGTTATCACAATTTGATAATTCATCGTTTTGATTATAAGAACAGTCAAAAATAATTTCTAAGGCATCATTGTTATGAATTTCCCTTTGAAAATCTACGTCCCACTCTAGGGCTTTGGTTACTTCTTTAATAACAGAATACGGAACATTTTGTTTAGAGGCAGACTCAGCCACTGAATTATCAATAATAATTTTCCTACGCATTAGATATTTATGCAAATTAGTGTCTTTGATGTATGCACTATATTTATAATTTTTATCTGCTTCAACTATAATATCACTGCGTTTTTCTAGTATTGGAAAAGATAACCTTTGTATTTTATTTTTTTCCCACTCATTAGATGTAGCAATAACTAAATTAATAGTAATTTCAGATTTCATTTTTTTTAGGGAATACAATTTATTAATTTTATTAATAATATCTGATATATCATTATAAGATACATTTTCATCTAAGAGAATATCATACAAATTTTTATCTTGCTCTACCATTATAGATCTTGAATAAAATGTAACTGGCTTAAACAATTCATTATCAATAATGTTAACAATCATGTTAGATAATGAAACAAATCCAAAGCCATTTTTCCACTTATTACTAAGATCTACAAAAATATCTTGATGTTTATAAAAATATAAGCTACTAGCAGATACATTGCCAACTATTAGTAGCAAAGATATAGTTTTTATAACATTATTTTTAATATATAAACCAATATTTTTAATTAAATCATAGTACATAAAAGATAATACCGACTTTATTGTATGAAACACATTATATATAATTATAATCATTTCTTGAGTTGCTATTTTTACTATAGACGCTGATAAGAATCTAATAATTTTTGGTAATTTTTTAAATAAAATAAAGAAATCGCTAATAAAAACTTTCCAAAAATCTGTAGTTAATACTTTCTTTATAAGAATTAATATATTTGTAAAAATTATCATCAATATTATAACAATATTCTTAAAAAAGAGTATTAAATTTTTTAGAAATAAGTAAATATATTTTGCTATTGCCAAAATTGTTAGATAAACTTGAGTATAACCATATTTTACTTTATTAAATAATTTTAATAAAAACGAAGTAAAAAACAAACGCAATATAATATTTAAAACAGAATTATTTTGAAGAAAGATTTTATTTGCAAAAGTAATAAATATTGTATTTATTTTTTTAATATATACATTTAAAATATAGGAGGAAGACCTAGTGTTAAGGTATCTTCTTTTTACCCTAGTTACAGAGAAGTTTTTAATTCCTAAATAAATGAGTCCTACAATTCCTAATAATAAGCCATAAAAAAAACGATAACTAAATATAAGTAATACTTGAATAATTTCAAAAATAAAAACTAAAGAACTAAGCATATAATTAGGTATGATAATACAAAAAAAACGTAACATATTAACAATTGTCAATCTAATTAAACTAAATAGTTGCCCCGTAAAATTAAAAACATATAAAATGATGATTTTTATGTAAAGATTTACTTTTATAAATAAAGTTGTAAAAAATCTAAATATATAACCAAATAGCCCTACAAATAACCTTGCAAGAGCTAATAAAATATATAACAGAAAGGAAGCTACAAAAAGCAACGCTTTTGCAATTATACTAGACAAAAATATAATTTTATTGAAAATTATCATCTAAAGCTTTAAATTAAAAATTAGGTAATACTTTTTTTTGATAGTATACCATAAAAAGAAAAATTTCATGATATTATTTTTCTAAATGCACAACTAATTCCACATGAGGGCTGTAAATAAATTGATCTACAACAACAAAATTTTTAATATGGTAATGCTTTAAAATTTGTAAATCTCTAGCCAAAGAAGAGCTAGAACAATAAACCATAATAATTTTATTTAAATTACTTTCTGCTAATTTTTTCACCTGTTCTAATGCTCCAACCCTTGGTGGATTAATTACTGTTGCCTGAAAATTTAATAATTCATCATTTTGCAAGGGATTTTTCATTAAGTTCCTTACCATGGTACTAAGATTTCTATTATTAACTTTGGTAATTTGTGCCATTACTTGGGAGTCTATATCTATTGCCTTAACAAAGCAATCATTTGATGCAAGCAAGTTAAAGGCATAGCCACCATAGCCACTAAATAGGTCTAAAATATTTTTGCTATCTTCCATAAAAGATGTAACTAAATTTTGTAATGTTTTTTCACCAAATACGGAAGCTTGTAAAAAAGTATTGGCAATGAACTCTATTTTTTCATTCCCATAATGTAAATATAGGGGATTTTTATACATTAACTTTTCAAAAGTTTTAAATTTCCAAAATACCGACACAACAAAATCTAAGCGAAAAAGTTCTTGTAAGCCAATTAGAATTGTTATGTCTTCTTTTTTGTTAGATGTAATCATAACAGATAAATCACCATCTATTTCTGTAATATGAACCCCTGTAATTTCATGATTATCTATTTGTAAAACCGTACTTCTTAACAAACTTTTCACTGTGTTGATTTTTTCAGTAATAAGTGGACAGTAGTCTATATCAACCACTTTATTACTTCTGTATTCTTTAAAGCCTATGTTTTTGCCATTTACAGATAAATCTACCCTTCTGCGTTGATTCTTTGGTGCATTAAGATGGTGAATAAACTCAATTTCAACCTCCAAATTAATATTTTGGCTTTTTAAGGCATTCAACACATTGTTTTTTTTATGGTTTATATAATCAATATGTGAGAAATGCTGTGCCTTACAACCGCCACATTTACCATAGAATTTACATATTGGATTCTCCTTAGGCTTGCTTGCTTCAATTAGGGTGAAATCAAAACATACAGGAATTTTTTTATTGCTATTTATTTGATTTAATTGAACCTTATCGCCCACTTGGCTAAATGGAACTTTAATAATTTCATTGTTTAGTTTTGTTATTCCGTCTAAGTCTTTATCTATGTATAAAATATCTTGCATTAAATTAATTTTTCACTTACTCTATTTGATATGAATTTTGTTATATCTTGATTATAACTATTTAACCTACTTAGAGAAAGAAAATAATGTCAAATGTAAAAGTAATCACCCTAGAAAATGGTTTAACAGTTGTTATGGACCACTTAGAATCTGTAGAATCTGCCACTGTTGGTTTATGGTCTAAAGTTGGTTCTTATATAGAAACAGATAAAAATAATGGTATGTGTCATTTTTTAGAACACATGGTTTTCAAAGGTACTAAGCGGCGTGATACCTTTCAAATATCTGAAGAAATAGAAGCAAAAGGTGGTTATTTAAACGCATGGACATCTAAAGAGAAAACTGCTTGGTATGCTAAGGTGCTAAAAAATGATGTCGCACTAGCTGTAGATATTGTATTTGACCTTATTCGTAATTCTACTTTTCCTACAGATGAGTTAGAAAAAGAAAAAGGCGTTATTGTAGAAGAAATCAAAATGTATTTAGATGACCCAAGTGATTTAGCATATAATTTATACGATAAAATTTGTTACAATGGCAGTTCAATAGCCATGCCAATTATTGGCAATGAGGCAACCGTTAATAGTTTCACCTCCCAAGATTTTTTTAACCACTTAAATACCTATTATTCACCGAAAGATATGGTTTGTGTAATCTCTGGCAATTTCAATGAACAACAATTTTTAGATGCTCTAAACTTACACAACAGTGGCTGGGTAAATAATATAGTACTACCCAAAAGGGAAGTTCCCGCATTTAAAAGTGCTAAAGATATTATTATTAAAAAAGAAATTGAACAAACAACCCTTATTTATGGTTTAGAAGGCTATGGCTATTTAGATGAAGACTACTATAAAGCTTCAGTAACCAATGCGATTTTAGGTGGCGGTATGTCTTCCCGCTTTTTTGTAGAAATTAGAGAAAAAAGAGGTTTAGCATATTCGGTAAATAGCTCATTGCATTCTTATATCAATTGTGGAAGTTTTGCTGTTTCTGTTGGTTGTAATAAAGATAAAGCTTTAGAGGTTATTAAGTTAATTAAAGAAGAAATTGCAGTTACTAGGGTAGAATTGCAAGATAAAGAAATTGAAAAATCTAAAAATCAGTTAAAAAGTAGTGTGTTAATGTCTTTAGAAAATACAAGAAATAGAGCTGAAAGATTTGCAGGAAATATTTTAAATTTAGGTAAAATTAAAGAAAGCCAAGACATTATTAATAGTATTGATGCAGTATCTAGGGAAGATATTCAAGCAGTTTTAGATAGATTTTTAAACTCTAAAGAAAGTATTGCTGTTGTTAGTAATGCTAATATTGAAATATAACTATCTACTTATTTGTTAATTATGCTCAATACATCTAAAAATATAAGCAATTACAGGGCAGATATTACAGGGCTTCGGGCTTTAGCTGTTATATCTGTTCTAATTTTTCATATATTCCCAAGCTATTTGCTTGGGGGCTACTTAGGGGTAGATATTTTCTTTGTAATTTCAGGGTTTTTAATAACCTCTCTCCTTTTAAAAGAACAGCACGAAGCTGGTAAAGTTTCTTTATTAAAATTTTACAAACGTAGATTACTGCGTATAGCCCCTGCCATGATTTTTACCGTAACTATAGCTATTATTTTTGCCAATTTAGCCTTGGGTAGTTTTGATATTAGAAAGATATCATTAAGTGCTATTTATGCGGTTTTTGGCTTTGCTAATTTGTATTTTAAAAATCATTTAGCTACTGGTTATTTTGCACCCGATACCGCCCTAACCCCACTGCTTCATTTATGGTCTTTAGGGGTGGAAGAACAATTTTATTTATTGTTACCTGCTTGCTTTTTACTACTTGGTAGATATAAAAGGCTATTTTTTACACTTCTTGTTATTTTATTTGTTGCATCTGTGTTTTCTGCCTCTACTATTGTTGTAAATAATCAAAAGTTTGCCTACTATATGCTACCAACTAG
>CANHGT010000019.1 GCA_947460385.1 Alphaproteobacteria bacterium | reverse complement strand
CTAACCCTTATAATTTTTAACCAATAATTTTTGAAACAATACCTGCTCCAACTGTTCTTCCACCTTCTCTTATAGCAAATCTTAATTTATCTGACATTGCTATTGGAGACATTAATTCTACTGAAAACGATACATTGTCCCCAGGCATTACCATCTCTATGCCTGATGGCAATGTTACTGAGCCTGTAACATCTGTTGTTCTAAAATAAAACTGTGGTCTATACTCTGTGAAAAATGGAGTATGTCTTCCACCTTCTTCTTTTTTCAATATGTATACTTCACATTCAAATGTTCTAAATGCTTTAATAGAACCTGGCTTCGCTAATACTTGACCCCTTTCTACTTCTTCTCTCTTAGTTCCACGCAATAACACTCCCACGTTATCTCCTGCTTCACCTTCATCTAGCAACTTCCTGAACATCTCTACTCCTGTACAGGTGGTTAACAAAGTATCTTTTAAACCTACTATCTCTACTTCTTCCCCTACCTTTACAATTCCAGCTTCTATTCTGCCTGTTACAACTGTTCCTCTTCCTGATATGGAAAAAACATCTTCTATTGGCATTAAAAATGGTAAATCTTTTGGTCTGTTTGGCAATTCTATATGTGCATCTACTGCTTCCATTAGCTTGATTATTGCTTCTTTGCCTATCTCAGGATTTGTACCATTCAATGCTGATAATGCTGAACCCCTTATTATTGGTGTGTCATCCCCTGGAAAATCATTCAATGTTAATAATTCTCTAATTTCCATTTCAACTAATTCTAATAAGTCTGGATCTGCTGTATCTACTTTGTTCAAAAATACTACAATACTTGGTACACCCACTTGCTTTGCCAACAATATATGTTCTCTGGTTTGTGGCATTGGTCCATCTGCTGCACTCACTACCAATATTGCTCCGTCCATCTGTGCCGCACCTGTTATCATGTTCTTTACATAATCAGCATGTCCTGGACAATCTACGTGACCATAATGTCTATTGTTTGTTTCATACTCAACGTGCGATGTAGATATTGTTATTCCACGAGCTCTTTCTTCTGGACTTTTATCTATTTGATCAAACGGTATCGCTTCCCCTCCATTTGCCTCGCCCATTATCTTCGTAATGGCCGCTGTTAATGTGGTTTTACCATGATCAACGTGTCCTATAGTACCTATGTTGCAATGTGGCTTACTCCTATTAAACTTCTCTTTCGCCATGTCTTTCTCCCTTGAGTATAAATAAATTAAAATTAACAAAATTCATATTATATTTAAAAATATAATTAGCATTCTAACAAAAATAACCCATATATTCAATACTTTTTTTAAAATTTACTTATTGCTTTTAGAAACAATGTTTACAATTAAATATAAAGTGAATTAAATGGAGCGGGTGAAGGGAATCGAACCCTCGTCATAAGCTTGGAAGGCTTCTGCTCTACCATTGAGCTACACCCGCAGGTGATGGTGGATAGGGTTGGATTCGAACCAACGTAGACGTACGTCAACGGATTTACAGTCCGTCCCCTTTAGCCACTCGGGCACCTATCCAAAGTTTTATAAGTTTATTACAAACTTACTCTCTCCTGATAAGTATATATGTTTTTAAGATTTTTTACAAGAATTAATTTCAACAAATTAGATTTTTTTATAGATTTCTGTATAATCAATAATATAAACATTAACTATTATGAAGTAATAAATTAAAAATGCAAAAAAAACACTCTGCTAATAATCAAATATGGATCTATGGCAAACACTCGGTAATTAATGCTTGCTTGAATCCTAATAGAGAAGTATCAAAAATTGTAGTTATAAAAGATGTTTATCATGATTTATATGATACACTTAATAAAAATGATATCGCAAAAAGCTATAAAATAGAAATAGTAGATAAAAAACACATAGAATCTCTTATCCCTGTAGATTCGGTGCATCAGGGTTATTTAGCACTTGTAAAACCTGTAGAGAAAGTATTTATTGAAGATGTTATAAATAATATTAACAACAAAGAAAAATCTACTATCCTTATTTTAGACCAAGTTTCAGACCCTAGAAACATAGGTGCAATTATGAGAACAGCAGTTGCTTTTGATGTAGATGCTATTATTACAACTAAAGATCATGCTCCTAAAGAAACTTCAAGCATGGTTAAAGCTGCAACAGGAGGAATAGAAATTTTACCTTGGGTAGATGTGGTAAATCTTGCCAATACAATTAAGTTATTAAAAGAGCATGGATTTTGGATTGTGGGAATGGACGCCAACACTAAAGAAAACATTGATAGCTTAACATTTAAAAAAACAGCAATTATTTTTGGTGCTGAAGGTAAGGGTTTAAGAGAGCTTACTCGTAAATCGTGCGATGTTTTAGCTAAAATTCCAATGAATAATAAAAATATGGAAAGTTTAAATATTAGCAATGCAGTAGCCATTGCTTTGTTTAGCCTTTATAACAGTAATTAAATGGTATGAAAATATGATAAAATATATTTTAAGTCTAATCTTTTTTATATTCATCTTGTCTAATAATATAATGGCAAAGAATGTTAAATACAAACTAATAATAGAAGAAAATTCACAAACTATAAATAATAAAACTGTTACAAACTATACTGTGAACGGTACTTCAGTAGCCCCAACCATTATTGCTAATATGGGAGATAACCTAATTATTGAGGTAGTTAATAAAACTAACATTAAAACTACAATACATTCCCATGGAGTGTTACTTCCGAATAAATATGATGGGGTAGGAGATATTAATTCAATATATATTGAGCCTGATTCTACATTCACCTATGAATACGAGGTAAAACAAACAGGAACATATTGGTATCATGCACATGGTATTGAAGAAGCACAGGGTATTCATGGAGCCATTGTTTTTAACGACCCAAATGCAGAAGAGATAAAAGATGATTATCCTTTAATATTTACGGGCAAAATTAATGATGACATTCATAAAGTATACGCAAATTTAACTCATAAGGCATACAATACACACGCCGATATGAGTATGGATAATATGGCAGATATGAACATGCCTGCAACGAACATGCAGGATAAACAATCAACTCATACACAACATTTAGCAGAAAATAAAGCCGTTAAGTCAAAAGATCAAAAAGGCAAAATGTTGCATTACAGCGATGTTTCATATGATGAGCATTATATTAATAATAATACTTCCATATATAATATTGACAATATTTCTTCTAAGAAAGTTAAACTACGCCTAATTAATGCCTATTCAGATGGATATCTTAATTTTGTATATTCAGGTGGAGACATTGAAGTTATTGCAACAGATGGTATTAACATCAAGCCAATTAAAGTAAAGAATCTTACAGTAGCAATGGGCGAAACATATGATGTGTTAGTAAATGCTAGTACAGATAATGCATACGAGCTAGTTGCATTTTTTTTAGGAACCAAAGATTATAGCAAAGTAGTTATTGGTAATAAACCTTTAATACCTTTAAAGTCTTATAACTATGCTAAATATCCTACATCTTCACCATATAAGAAAATTATTAGCTTAAAACCAGCATTTATTAATTTACATGAAAATATACCTGCTAAGAGAACTATTAAGTTGCAATTAACGGGCAATCATTCTAAATATAAATGGATGTTTACTTCAAATAAAAAAGCTATTAATTCCTTAGATATAAAAGCAGGAGATAAGGTTATAATTCAAATAGCTAATAATACCATGATGCCTCACCCTATTCATCTACATGGAGCATTTTTCACCGTAAAAAAATATAATAATATGATTAAACACACAGTAAATATAAAGCGTATGGAAACTTTAACTTTAGAATTTATAGCAGATGAAGAAGGTAAATGGTTATTGCACTGTCATAATTTATTCCACATGTTAAGTGGCATGATGATCACTATTAATATACAGAAGTAATAAGCTATATATAAAAAAAGAGCCTTCGTAAAGAAAGCTCTTTTTTTGTTATATTGTGCTTTTATGCAATATTAAGCTAGATGTATTTTAACATTAGTAAAATTGCTTAATGAGTGCAAAATTTCAGGAGATACGTCGGCATTAGTTACAATGTCGGTAATTTCAGACATATCTATTGTTTGTGCAACAGAATATGTATTAAATTTGTTTTTATCTATCATCAACACCCTAGTTTTGGCAGAACGAGCCATTGCTTGCTTAGCTTGAATCTCAAGTGGATATGGATCCATAGGACCCGCATCCTGAGCAAAAGCTGCACAACTCAAAAATGCAACATCTACATGTTTAGCTGAGAAAAATTTTTCTACGTCCATACCTAAAAAAATAAGATAGGGTTTTTCAAGTAAGCCACCACTACATATAATTTTATTACTTTCATCTAATTTTTCACATGCTTCTTGCAAAACAAAATAACCGTTAGTAATAAGAGTTAACTTCTTTTTATTGTTTAAAAACTTAATAATAGATGAAGCTGTTGAACCAGGTTCAAGAGCAATTACATTACCATCTTTTATAAAGTGTTCTGCACAATAGCTAGCAATTTGTTGTTTTTCATATACTGATACCTTGCGTTTTTCATCGTAAGTATCAATTGCAGTAGGAGAACGATCTCCTGTTGAAAACAACGGAATTACGCCACCTCTTACTACCTCTAATTTATTTTTTGAGGCTAAAAGCTTAATATCTCTTAAAACAGTCATTGTAGAAGTTTTAAAATATACTGCTAAATCTTTAATAGATATACCTTGTTTTTCATTGTTTAAACGCAGTATCTCCTGTCTTCTTTTTTCTGGTAACATTTTCTTTCCCTTGTTTTTTATAATTTTTTATTTAACAGTGGGTATTATAACACAATGAAACAAAAAAACAACTTGTTTTTATGTGTTGATATAAAAAATCAACAATAAAACATACTGCGTACTCCTAAACATATAATTACAGGTAATTTTAAATACTACCACAGATATTTTATAACCACCGCCCACGAAACATGGTAAGCTATATAATACTGATACTTGTAATTGAATATTTTCATTCAAAATATATGGTAAAGTAGGATATAGCTTGATATAAAAGCAAACCTACAGACAAGCATATTTCAAATTGATAAGGACTTTTTATAAAATAACTAACAAAGATTTTAATAATATAAACCAAAAACATTCTAAACTGTAAAATATTTTTACATAACTTATATATACATAATGTTGATATTCTGCTAGTGGCTAGATATAAGGCATTCGCTATAAATAACTAGATATCACATAATATTAAAAGATTATTGTAATCATTAAACACATACTTAATGTTATAAATATTAAATAAAAAAATTAAAACTTACTTTGTATTAATTTTCTTAATTTTAGCAAAGATTAACCAACACCCCATAACTATTAAAAAAATCACAAAAATATTAAATATCAATATATATATGTCAAACCATGAAATAGACATGTCTGAGAGTATTGATATTAATACATTCACTTGGCGTTCGGTTAAAAAATTAAAACTATATCCTCCAGCAATCAATAACATGATTCCTTTAGGAGTGTTTTTATTTAATAATCTATTGCGTGTTACATCTATAAATAAATTTGCTACTTTACTTATTATTGTGTCAAAGAACATCTTTTGTCTCCCTATAAGTTGATAAAACGAATACTTTACTACCTTGCATTGATATCCATGCCAAGCTGTCTACATGATAAAACATAGTAGTAGTGCATAAGTTGTACCTCTGCAAAGCAATATAACAATGCTGTTATTTGATTAGTTTCCTGAATCAAATTAGCATATTCTATAGTTTGAAGAATCGATATACCATCTTCTGGTATATTAATGTCATCACACACTGTATTTAATGCTTGTTGTAGAAATAAACATGCTAATTTATTAGACATATTTATAGACACATCAAGCATTTTATTTGCTATTTCTTGGGAAGCAATTGTATGATAATTATTTTTAATCCAATAATGCTCAAAATATAAATCTTCTAAATAATCTTGGGATATATCGCCCACGTTTTCATAATTAAGTTTTTTGTCTATAAAACTTAAAGATCTTAGTAATCCGTAAGGGCAAGAATCCATATTTTGCCCTTTCATATAAAAAGCATATTTGTCAAAAAATTTATCAACTGCAATTTTAAAAATTGCCATTTTTCTCTCTCCGTCTCTACTTTAAAAGCTGATTGAATTTATACAGTTTTCCAATAAATTTACTAATGATAGTATTATTTTTCACATTGTCTATTTGCTCGGCACTATTATTGATTAAACGATTCTTTGGAATATACAGCGTTTTACCCACGCAGGTGTTTTCTAGTTCTTTACATATTTCTTCACCTAAAATATACAACTGATGTTTTTCTGTTATATTTTTTGGTATATAAATTCTTTTTCCTCCAAGCTTGTTTTTAATCTCTTCTACTTTATTATGATTATCAACGCTTTCTAAAATTAAATTTCTAATAATTGACATGCTAATATAACTCCTTTAGTAACATGGTTATGTGTATTCTACAACTTTCTATTCTTATAAATTATAGGATGCATATTTATTAATAAAACAACTTGACAAGGTTTTATTTAATGTTTATTTTACTTAATATAGATGTTTTGTAATAAATTAATTATATTCATCTTATAGCTTATTTTTTAACTATAAAGATTATACACTTTATGTATAATCTTGTCAAATGATATTTATAAAATACTACCTGGAGTACTTATGCGCAAAAAAAATAATATGCCTATTAATCATAATTTTGGACAAGCTCTAGAAGAAGCTATTAGAAAAAAATTTAAAAATCAAATTAAATTTGCAGAAGCTATCGGAGTAACCCAAGCTACAGTTTCCAGATATATATCAGGTGTAGCAATGCCTAGTTTTCAAATGCTAGAGAAAATTTCTGAAGTATTACAAATTGATTTACCCATGATTACCTCTGCATATAAACCTAATGTAGATAATACAATGATTAAATTGCCAATGTATTATTCGGAGGTTTCAGCGGGGCATGGGCTTATGTCTTTAGATACATCTTATGATTATTTACACTTTGATGCACAATGGTTACAAAATCAGTTTCTTATTAATAACTTGAATGGTATTTTTGCGGTGCGTGTAAAAGGTGATTCGATGGAACCTATTATCCAAGAGGGTGATATAGTTTTTGCCAAGAAATTTGAAGAAGATACCATCACTTCTCAGGGCATTTATATTGTGAATTACAATGATGATTATTTGATAAAAAAAGTGCAGTTCAAATCTAAAGAATTAGTAAAGTTAATATCTAGTAATTTAGATTATGACCCAATAGAAATTAACTTAAAAGAACCTGCTGAGAGTTTTAATTTTAAAATTATAGCAAAAGTAGTGGGCAGAATTAATACTAAAAGCTTTGCTAGAGTATAATTCATTGTTAATATTGCTTATGATAGCTATGACATACTGCTATAGCTATCGCATCTATTGCATCATTTCCAACATTAATTTTTTTAATTTGTGGCATTAAAAAAGATAATATAAGTTTTATATCGTCTTTGCTAGCATGACCACGCCCGGCTACTGTTTTTTTTACTGTGTTTGGTGCATATTCAAATACAGGAATATTGTATATGGAGGGAATCATTAATCCTATTCCTCTGGCATAACCTAATTTTAAGGAACCTTTCATATCTTTATTGATAAATGTTTCTTCTATGCTTACTGCATCAACTTGATACTTATTAAACACTTGTTTTAACTCGTCATATATATGAAATAACCTTCTTGAAGTATCTAGTTTGGCATTAGGTTTAATAATATTGCAATCAACATAGCTAATAGATGACGAATCGTTTTTAATGATTCCCCAACCTGTATAATTTAAACCTGGGTCTATTCCTAAAATTAACATATCATATAATTATAAGTTAATTTTTTCTAAGATTTCTTCTGATATTTCAAAGTTCGTAAATACTCTTTGCACATCGTCTAAATCTTCTAGGCTGTTAATAAGCTTTAATACAGACAAGGCTTGCTCGTAATCTAATTCTATTGTGGCTTTTGGTTGCCAATCAATTTTTGCCGACTTATACTCTGCATTTAATTTAACATTTAACTCACCACCTATGGCATGTAGGTTATCGGGGGTAGTTAGAACAGAATATTCATCAACATTGTCTTGTACGTCTTCTGCACCTAACTCAATTGCTACTTCAAACAGTTTGTCAAAAGATATTTTTGTTGATTCGTACACAATAAAGCCTAATTTATCAAATAAAAATTGTACGCTACCGCTTTCACCTAATGAGCCTCCTGATTTTGTAAACAAAGAGCGAACCTCTGAAGCGGTACGGTTACGATTATCGGTTAAAGCTTCTACAATTACAGATACTCCAAATGGTGCATAACCTTCATAACGAATCTCTTCATAATTATCAGTGTTAGTACTTCCTTGCCCTTTTTTAATTGCTCTTTCAATATTATCCTTAGGCATATTGTTTTCTCGTGCTTCAGCTATAGCACTTCGTAACCTAGGGTTAGAAACAGGATCGGGCGAACCTTGTTTTACAGAAACTTCTATTTCTCTAATAATTTTTGTAAAAATCTTTGCTCGTTTTTTATCTTGTGCACCTTTTCTGTGCATTATATTCTTAAACTGGGAATGTCCTGCCATGAATCACCTGTCCTGCTATAGTATTAATAATTAACATTATTATACTAGATTTTATTTATTTATAGAATTGTTAAAATTAAACATTTTGCCTAATTCTTTCTTTTTCCTAATAATAACACTATAAAAAACTGCTAATATGTGAATTGCTATTAAAAAAATTAATAATATTTCTACAATTAAGTGATGAATTATAGCCATGAGATTAGTTAGGGCATATATTGGCATTCCTATATCATTGATAATATAGTTTTTAATAAAATCACTATCATATATAGAGGCTATGTTAAATAAATTAAACATATTTATACTAGAATAAATCATTAAATATCCTGTTAATGGAGCAAGGGCTAATAATACATAAATAGAGAACCATACTATAAATGTAATATTTTTTTCTACTATATTAACAGAATCTACTTTAGGATATGGATTTAATATTCTCCAAACAATATTACCTAATATAATAAAAAACATTAGTATTCCTAAAGCTTTATGGCAATTAAATGGTATATTAAGAAAAGATAATTTGGTAATTGTGTATATAGAAAGTAAAATAATTAATCTTAACAAATGAAATATTTTAGAAATTAGTCCATAACCTTCGGTTGTATCAAATATTTGCATCAGGCTTTCTCCAAGTTTGTAAAGACATTGCCAAGAACTACTCTAAGCAATTTGTAACACAAACCCGTACTTATGTCAACATCAACAACCACACAAGCTACATCTCCCGCACCCTTGCTTGGTTCAAAAGCTTTCTTTTTAATACCATCTTCAGCATTAATAAACTTGTTCATTGAGGTATCATAAGACATGCCAATAATTGAATTATAATCTCCGCACATACCAACATCACTTTGATAGGCGGTTCCATTAGTTAAAACTCTAGAATCTGCGGTGGGAATATGGCTATGAGTTCCTATAACCGCTGTTACCTTGCCATCTAAAAAATGCCCCATTGCCATCTTTTCACTGGTGGTTTCTGCGTGGAAATCTACAAAAATTGCATCTACATTCTTTTGCAACTGATACTCTTTTAATAATTGTTCCATTGCTAAAAATGGATCATTGTAACTAATTTTAGAGTGCATAAAAACTTTTCCCAATAAATTAACTACCATAATTTTAAAATTATTTTTAGTGTATATACCAAATGGTTCGCCGTATTCTGTAATATAATTACAAGGTCTTAATAGTTTGTTTTCTTTAGCAATATAGTCTAAAATTTGAGGTTTATCAAAAGAATGATTGCCTAATGTTATTACATCTACTCCTTGGGCAAAAAATTCTTCACAGTGGTGAGGTAAAATGCCAAATCCGTGAGCAGTATTTTCACCATTTAAAATAATAAAGTTGGGATTATACTTATTTTTTAAAACAGGCAAATATTGTGCTACTGCATCTCTTCCTGATTTTCCTACTACATCACCTAAAAAAATAATTCTCACCAATATACCACTTATAGTTACTAAACATTAAAATTAAAATACAATATTATAATATAATATTGCTAATAGCATCTCAAAACAATTATACTTTTAAAGTGTCTTTTACACAAATACACATATTTATATTAATATTTATAATAAGAGCAAAAAATATGACACACGAACATTTTGGTTTACTCTCTATTTTGCCCGCATTAATAGCTATAACCCTTGCTGTGCTAACCAAAGATGTAATATTATCTTTAGCTTTAGGCATACTAAGTGGTTTCGTTATAATGTATGGATTTGATCCTTTACTACTTTTAACAAAAATTTCCGATTTACTAGTATTAAAACTTTCTGATGCTTGGAACTTAAGAATTATTTTGTTTGTGATTCTTTTAGGTAGTTTAATTGGTATGCTTAGCAAAGCAGGTGCTGTTGCTGCTTTTGGCAAATCTTCTATTAAGGTAATTAAAAAACGTAAAAATGTGCTTTTAGTTACATGGATTATGGGAATCATTATGTTTATTGACGATTATTTTAGTGCATTAAGTGTTGGTTCTGTAATGCGTCCTGTTTCCGACAACCATAGAGTATCTAGGGCAAAATTAGCATATTTTGTTCATGCTACAGCTCCTACAATTTGTGTGCTAATACCATTTTCTAGCTGGGTTGTAACAATTAATTCACAAATTAAACAAGCAGAAGGGTTTAAAGAACTTAATGTATCAGAATTTTCTTTCTTTCTGCAAATGATTCCATATAATTTTTATGTAATTTCTACTTTGGTGCTTATGCTTGTAATGTGGCTTACCAACCGTGATTTTAAATTAATGAAAGAATCTGAAGAAAAAGCATATAACGAAGGAATACTTTTTAACAGCCAAAAATATGGTGCTTGTGTAGAACATTTAGAAGAACATGAGGATATTAAAGCTAAAGTTTATTGGTTTGATATGCTGATTCCTTTATTATTACTTATTTGTGCCTGCATAGTAGCTTTTCCTTTAAGCTATTATTTAGACAACCCCAATTCTGCCCTAAGCATTATGGAGGCTACTACACAAAGTGACTCATCTAAGGCATTGCTTTATGGATTAGTTTTTTCATCTAGTACCACCTACTTATATTTTATATCAAGGGGTATTTTTACTATTAAGATAGCCAGTGAATCTTTTATAGATGGTATTAAATCAATGGTTCCTGCCTTGCTTATTTTATCTTTAGCTTGGATTATAGGACATACATTAAGCAAATCTATAACAGATGGTGGAGTAGGATTACCAATTTATTTAAGTAGCATATTAAATGCAGATTTCCCCATAGCTATTATTCCTTTTATAGCATTTATATTTGCTTGTTTAATTGCTATTGCCACAGGAACAAGTTGGGGTACTTTTGGCATAATGATACCTATTATGTTGCCAATAGTAACCAGCTTAGCTAATATTCAAGGGCTTCCATATGAAAATATACTAAATATGTCTTTGCTTACTATGAGTGCTGTTGTATCGGGGGCTATTTTTGGCGATCATTCAAGCCCTATATCTGATACAGGGATACTTTCTAGCACAGCTACTAGTTGCCCACACTTAGAACATATTTATACTCAAATACCTTATACTTTAATGGTGGCTGTAGCTAGTGGCTTAGGCTTTTTAGTAGCAGGGTTTATTAATAATCCTCTTATAGGATTATCTGTATCTTTAGTTTTTATGATAATAATGTTTTTTACATTAACAAAAAAAGTAAAATTTAAAGACAGCCACTATCAAGAATAATAGCATCAACAGGAACATCGTGTTTTTCTGCCTTAAGTGAATGGTAATATTGAAAATAATAACCAACACCAATATAAAAAACATGATGTTCCATATCACTATAGTAATTTATAGTATTATCGTAGTATCCTTTACCGTAGCCTAACCGATTATGTTTTTCATCAAAAGCTAACAAGGGTGCTACGACTATATTTGGCAAACAAAAATCTTTAACATAAGGCTCTTGGGTGTTAAAGATATTGCTTTCTAATGTATCTTCCACTTTATAGTAGGCAAATTTTAAAATTTTAGAATCTTTAACAATGCAAGGTAAACATACTCTTATATTCATATTTGTAAAAAAAGGAATTAGTTTTAAAATATTAATTTCATATAATAAAGGGAAATACAAAGCTATAGTTAAAGGAGCATTAGATTTTTTATAAGAAGTAAGTTGAAGATAATTAGAATGAAAAAAATTAATAAAATGCTTACAAACACTTGACGAAGATAGTTCTAAATTTACAAGATTATTATTTAGGTAGAATCTTCTTTTTTGTAAACAATATTCACGGATATTATTTGTATTCACAAAAGCCTCAAATAAATAAGCAGAGCCAAAAAACCGTTGCGATAAGAATCACTAGGTGCATCTTATAAATAATGGGTACCACGTATTAATTCCACAGAAAAAACAGAGATAGCTCCCTAATTGTAAACTTTGTAGCACAAGGATAAACATGTACAACGTATCTTCTAGCCCCAAAAATATTATACACTAATATTTTATTTAGTTACAAGACTTTCTATTTGAACAATATTTTGCTTTATTTTTTCTATGTTTTCAGCCAAGTTCTGTAAAGATATTTCATTATTATTATTGTCTAAACTTACCCTATTGGAATTAATATCCCTTAGTTCACCAATTAATAGTAATGCCTGAAAGAGAAATATCCTCTCCTCATTTAAACCCATGAAAAATACAGGGTCTTGAGATTTAAAATCTTGAATCCTAGTGCTAAGCTCTTCTACATAGCTAGAAATAATTTCTTTATCTTCATCGGAACAGCCTATTTTATAACTTTTACCATTTAATATTACCTCTAGCATGCTACTCCTTTAAATGTTTTACTTCTTGCATTAAAACAAAGAATTGTGCTTTTATATTTTGTAAAAATTCTTTATATTCATTAACCTGATCTAAAAGCAATTGATTCTCTTTTTGTAGTTGATCTATAGAATCTTGATTAGGGATATTTTCATTGTTGACAACATTTAGTTTAATTTGGTTATCTTGAACCTTAGTCATAATGTTTTGTAGAGTGATATTAATTTTTTGCAATTCGTGTGCGTACTGCTGTAACTTATATTCATTACTCATAGTTAATTAAAGTCTCCCTTAGAGTTTCATAAAAAATTCTAATATCAAAGAATAATTAAGTCAACCATATGATAATAATTTGATTATATTTGCATAATTCAATATAATATATACTGATATGCAAGATATATCAATTATTAATAGACATTAAAATAAATTAAGGAGATTCACAATGGTTGTTCGTGTAGCAATTAATGGATTTGGTAGAATCGGAAGATTAACACTAAGAGCTTTATTAGAAAGTGGTAAAAAAGATATAGAAGTAGTAGCAATTAATGACTTAGGTTCTGCTAAAGTTAATGGTCATTTATTAAAATATGATAGTGTGCATGGTATATTTAATTTCCCTGTAGAAGTAGTTAGTGATACTTTAATGAAAGTAAATGGTAAAGATATATCAGTTACTGCAGAAAGAAATCCTGAATTATTACCTTGGAAAGATAAAAATATTGATGTAGTTTTTGAATGTACAGGTATTTTTGTATCAAAAGAAAAAGCATCTGCCCATTTAAAAGCTGGTGCTAAAAAAGTATTAGTATCTGCTCCTTGTGAAAATGCAGACGCTACTATTGTTTATGGTGTAAATCATAATATATTAACTAAAGATCATGTAATTGTTTCAAATGCATCTTGCACTACAAATTGTTTAGCTCCTGTGGCTTATGTATTAAGCAAAGAAATAGGAATAGAAAAAGGTTTTTGTACAACCGTGCATTCTTACACAGGAGATCAACCTATAGTAGATACATTTCATGCCAAAGATATGAGACGTGCAAGAGCTGGTGCATTATCTATGATACCAACATCAACTGGTGCTGCTAAGGCTGTTGGTTTAGTATTACCTGAATTGAAAGGTAAATTAGATGGTTCTGCTATTCGTGTTCCAACACCTAATGTTTCTTTAATTGATTTTACTTTTATATCAAATAAAGTTACTACAGCTGAAGAAATTAATAACTTAATGATAAATGCTGCAAATGGTGAATTAAAAGGAGTTTTAGGGGTTAACAATGAACCTTTAGTTTCTATAGATTTTAACCATTCACCAAATAGTTCAACTTTTGATTTAACTCAAACCCAAGTACTAGATGGTAATTTTGTAAGAATTGTTTCATGGTATGACAATGAGTGGGGTTTCTCAACTCGTATGACAGATACTGCATTAGCAATGATGAAAGCATAAAACACACTTAAGCAATAGCTAAATTAATATTCTTTATATTAAATTTTTATTATCATTAGTATTCAAATAATGCATAAGAAAAAATTGTAAAAAGATATTAGTTTAGCTATCTAAATCAATATAATCTTTATATATTCCAATCTTTATTATTACTCTCTCTATAAAATTACTTGTCTTTAGCAATTTACCAGGATAAGCATGTATCCAATCATCATAAATCAACATATTAGCCCCCTATTAAAATCATTTATTTCAAACTACTGCAACAGTATAAAACATTATATAGTATTATTTATTTAAAATAAAAAATAAAAAACAGTAAAAAATATTGACTATAAGAAAAAATAAACTTACAATGTATACAACCTATAGTTATATAACGCTATAAGTGTTTTAGGATAATAGCTTTAATAATCAAAACAAAGAGGCATAGAATCATGATTAGAAATATTGTTTATAAAGAACAAGCAGACACTTTTGCCGTAAAAATAATAAAGAATAATAATGATAATTTAACTATTTTAGGGTTTAAAATGTGTTGGTCGGAAATTGGCGATGATGAATATATAAACATTAGCAAATATAGGTCTTTAGTACAAAATATTGTTAATAAGGTATCTGTCTTTTTAAATAAAAACTTTAGCAATTTAGACTTGCAAGATGTAGAAAAATGTTCTGATTACTTATCTAATTTAACTTTTGAAGAAGATCATTTATTATTCAATACAGGGATAGTAGACAATATTGAGTTATTTATAGAAGAACAAGTACAAAGCAAAGAAGAATTAAAGCAAGACATAACATTTAGAGCGGTGGCAACAATTAAAAACAAAAACGAACAAATTATGACTAACTTATTATAATGCCCCGTACAATGGTTTATATTGTAAACAAAATTGCTTACAGAGAAATACATGCTTTTAAAGAATAATTGTTGCAATTAAATTGATAAAAAGCATATTTGTTACTTATATCTTAAAACACATATTCTAGTCAAATGTAACGCTCAAGCTAATATCATTGAATATGTTTGAGAAGATTACAAGGTTGATTTAGCTTAGAGAAAGACGTGTTTTAAAATATAAATAATGAATTATAAGTAAATTTATTAAATAAATAATAACATCAATAACAAGGTAAATCTATACGCTTGTTTAAGCCTTACAACTTAAATAAGCATTATAGATGCTAAAATATCTAGGTGTTTACTCTGCTCATAAATTTAAAATGAAATTTAAAAAATAAATCTGTTATAATTCTTTTTGTATAAACTTAACCACTGTAAAAGAATGTTGGTAAAAATTTTTGATCATGAGGAACTAATAAACTATTTCACAGAAGTTAATAATTATGTGAATTATAAATATCTTTTAATTAATAATGCTACTTTGGTAAATATTGGGGTTGTTTTAATTAAATCTATTATAGAAAAGTATCAGTATCCTTTAGATTATATTATTATAGATTGTAAAAATTCTATTGCTTACTGCATATTTGCCTTGGAAAACAACTTTAAATATATGCTGTTAGATTGTAATAACAGCGAGGTTGAAGCCAACATCAATAATTTAGCAATGCAAAATAAAGGCTATATTTTTAACAATGAAGAAAAAATCATTGAATATTTTGTTAATTAACATTAAAATTGTCTTATTTGTAAAAACAATCAACATTTATTAAAACGGAAAACATGAAAGCAAATGAAATTAGTATAGGAATGATACTTAATATAGATAATAACCTATGCAGAGTGGTAAAAAAAGAACATGTAAAGCCTGGTAAAGGTGGAGCATACTTCCCTACGGAATTAAAAGATATTATAAATGGCACTAAATTTAATATTCGCTTTAGAAGTGATGAAAGTGTTGTTCGTGCAATATTAGATGAAAAACCTTGCCAATTTTCTTATATAGATGGCAACAATTATGTATTTATGGATCAAGAAACTTTTGAACAAATTGAATTACCTAAAGATAGTATTCCCGAAGAACAATTAGTTTTTTTAGTAGAACAAATGATTGTAAATATTTCTTTTTATGATGAAAAAGTAATTAGTTTAACTTTACCCCAATCTGTAATACTTGAGGTGGCAGATACCCAAGCGGTAATTAAAGGGCAAACAGCATCTAGTTCTTATAAGCCTGCAACTTTATCTAATGGTGTTTCAGTTGATGTACCTCCTCATATTGGCATTGGCGATAAAATTGTGGTTAAAATAGAAGGTTGTTCATATGTAGAAAGAGCTAAATAGTATGTTTACCCCAGCTTTAAAACTATTAGTTACCGCAGTAAAAAAAGTATCAACCAAAGCAATTAGAGACTTTAACGAACTTGAACACATGCAAGGCAATGTAAGTGAAGCTAATAACTTTGCTAATGTAACGCAAAAATTAATTCAAGATACTATTTATGAAGATTTACATAAATTTAAAAGTAACTATAGTTTTATTGTGGGCGACAAGTTAATACAAAACAAAGATGAGTCTAACACCATTATTATTAATGGTATTGTGGGTTTTAATAATTTTGTTCGCACTATTCCTTATTTTGCTATTAATGTAGTACTAGCTAGAGATTTTAAACCTTTTGCCTCTGTGTATTATAATCCAATTACCAATGAAATGTTTAGTGCCGAACAAGGCTTTGGGGCTTTTTATAATAAATTAAAATTGCGTTATCATGCTACTGAAAACAAGCCCTCTACTATTTCATATACCGATTACTTAGGCTTTGCAAACTTACCTCATAGTGATTCACACAGTGTGTATATATCGGGCTGTAAGGCATTAGATTTATGCTATTTGTCGGCAAATAAAATAGATTCTTGTTACTTTAAAGATAATATATCTTATGCGGAAACTATGGGTGCATTGTTAATAGCACAAGAATCTAATTTAATTTTATTATATGAAGAAGAAAATAAGCAATGGATAAAAAATTTATCTATAAAAAAAATATAATACTACTAGTGGCTTTATGTTTGTTAACAGACCAATATTATAATAAAGATAAAAAATATGAATCTGTTAGCAATGAAAGTTGTAAAGCTAAAAGTGTAATATATTTAGATGTAGATTTATTGCCTAATAATAAAGCCTTTACAAAAATGAAGCAGTCAAAAATAGTAAGAAGTAAAAAACCTGAATATATACAGGTAGATTAAATTACAAAAACAAATAACATCTTAAGGTGAACAATGAGTTGGTTATTTTTTATAGTATTGATTGATTCAATTGGCTTTGGGATTATTTTACCATTATTACCTGTATTTGCTTTAAAATTTGAACTTGGAGCTATGCATTTAGGCTTACTAACTGCTATTTTTTCATTTTGCCAATTAATTACCGCCCCAATTTTAGGAGCATTAAGTGATAGAATGGGTAGGAAAAATATTCTTGTAATATGTTTAATAGCTATTGCTGGTTCATATTTTATTCTTGCTAGTGCTACTACATTTGCTGTAGCACTTATAGCGAGGGTGTTGGCTGGTATGTTTACAGGGAATATTTCGGTGGTTTTGGCTAGTGTTTCAGACATTTCTAGCAATAATAATCGTGCTAAATATATGGGAATTATTGGGGCGGGTACTGGCTTGGGCTTTATGCTTGGTCCAATTATTGGCGGTTTTTTAGCAGGAACCTCAGTAGAGCATGCTAATTTATCATTAGTTTTTAATATTGCGGGAATTTGTACTGGTACTGCGGGTATTTTAGCTTTTATTTTCTTTAAAGAGACCTTAGATAAAACAGATAAAACACAGCAAAGTAATTTTGTTGCACTTGCCTCTATAACTATTAAAAATATTTTTAATAATCAGAGTGCGATGTTTTTAATATATTTATCTATATTTATGTGGTTTTCTTTTGCATCTATTAATGTTTTTTTAACCACATGGTCGGTAGATAAATTTAATTTATCGCCTTTTCATTTAGGGGTTATTGGTACTACTTTTGCATTTTTATCTGCCACCGTACAAGTAATTTCGCCCCACTATATTTCTGGTAAAAAAGCAATTTTATTAGGATTTTTAATGTCGGGCATATCTACATTGGCACTAACTTTAAACCCTAGCATGAACATGTTGATTGTAATTGTAGTATTTTTAGCTATGGGCTTGGGATTCTTATTTCCTAATCTTAATGCTAGTTTGTCTTTTTTTGGGAACAAGAATGAAAAAGGCTTTATTTTAGGGTTAAGCCAATCTGCAAGTACATTAGGGCAAACAATAGGTCCTTTGGTTATTGGGGTATGTTATAATTTATTTCCTATTAATGTATCTTGGGTTATAATCGCTGTAAGCTTTTTTCTTGCTGGTTTGCTTACTATTAAACACATGCTAACTGCTAGTGTAATTAATTATAAAGAGCTATAAATTAAACTTTTAAAAAGCCGAAATCGTAAACTTGTTGCAATAGTTTATCTGTTAGTTCACTATAGGCATTAACAATGTCTGTAAAATCTGCTGGGGTTTCTAACATGCTTAATGCTTTTCTTATTTGATAGTAACCAACACCTGGGCTATCTAACTTTAGCTCACTCCGAATTTTATGGTTAAACTCTTGCTTAAAATATAGTTTATATAATTCCTTGCCCGCTTTTAAAACTTGCTTTGCCTCATTAGAAAACTTACTTTTTGCAATAAAGCTTTGCATAAAGTTGCTACTAAATCTACTTTCTGCTTCAACTTCGCTTTCGGTAAAAGGAAAGAAATGATTTATGAGCGAATACTTATTACCTAAATATTCTAAGTTATTGGTACTGGCGGTTAAATTACTATTATGAAACAACATGTACATTAAACAATCATTGTAAAATTCTTTGTTTAATTCTTCAGTTGGCTGTAAAAATTGGTCTCTATCGTTAAGCCATGTGTGTTTTACAATTCTTCTAGCGGTAAAAATAGCTGAAGCTTGTAATAAATTATCAGCATTTACATAAAACCCATGTCCATCTCCATAATTAGAAGATAATATAAATGTTTTTTGTCCAGCATGTTGTAAATCATTGCTATGGGAACACATATAAGCTAAAGCATTGTTACTCCAAGTAGTTAATGGTTTTTTAGAGGTATAAACAGAAACAGCATTAGAAAGTGGTACAGCAAATTCTGTATTGCATTTTGGACGCTGTATCCATTTATTTAAGTATGTGTTACTTGGTAAATTATAGAAAGTTTTATCGCCCATACTCTCCATGTTTTTATTAAACACATCTACTACTACTTCACTAATTTCTTGCTTTTTAGCTAAATTCCATATTAAAAAGCCTATGGGGAAGTCGCCTTTAAGCCCATCAAAAGCCTTACTATGTACTATAAAGCCACCCTTATATTGTGCTTTAAATTGCTCCCTAAAACTTTCAAAATTAGTTGCATTAACATATTTTAATGTAGAAAACATTGCAAGTGTGCAATTAGGTAGTTCCTTAGTTATACGAGCTACAAATTGGGTAAATAGTTCATTCGTTGCTTTACCGTAGCCTTGCATCATAAACTCTGCTACTTGGGTGGTGGCAACATCTGTTTTACCTAAGGGACCCAAGCCAATACCTGCACCATTTTCTGCATAGGGTGGGTTAATTAAAACTAGCACTTTTTTTGTACCATTTTTAATAATATCTTGGAGCGATTTAGGTACTTTATTACTTAGGCTGTAATTTATAGTTCCGTCCTCTGCTATATCGTCATTCAAATAATCGTATTGGAATCTTTCACTAGCTACACAAGTTTTTGTACTTTTTATTATGTTTACATCTTCAGAATCTAAAGTAGACATAAAAATATTTCTATGGTTAGAATGTTTAACTTCTAAATTACCTACTCCGCAACACATATCCCAAACTATATAATCTTTTTGCCAATTTTTACCTAAGTACATGTTTAGATAATCGTAAGCTTTATCTACCACTTTTAGGGGCGTGTAGTATGCTCCTTTAAATGT
>CANHGT010000018.1 GCA_947460385.1 Alphaproteobacteria bacterium | reverse complement strand
TTATTTCTTACTATCTATTTCGCTAGTTCAAACAAAACTAACTTATTTGCATTAACTAAAAACTCAACCAACTTTTTAACTTCTTCAGTTGAACTTCCTAACCAACAAAATTAATATAGTCTTTTTATTTAATCTTGTCAAATCTTTTTATCTTTTTATTCAATCAAGAGGAACTTCGGCCGCTAATAGATCTTTCAAAGCCATATTTTCAACGCTACCTTCTATTTTTGAATCAACACCATATAGCGTATTAAAAATAGTTGTGTAGTACTGATACTCTATGCTTTCATCAAACTGTTCACTGGTGCATGGTAGTTGTACTGTAGCAATAACTTTGTCTTTCATGTATTTATTATACACATTCACAAAATTAGTAGCATAACTACAATATAATTTCCTATTGTAAGAATCACTTATCAACTGCGTAAATTTTTCAATACTGATTTGCTTAGAAGATTTTAAAAATGGAGGCAAATTGTAAGTTACATTATAGGTTTGATGATATTGTACTACTTTTGCCTTATTAATTTCTTCTATTTTCACTGGATTTAATTTAAAAGTAGTATTAATAAAGTTATCATGAATAGCCATATATATTGCATATAAATTATCTGAGGTGTAATAATCTTCCTGCATGCAATCTTCTTTACCAGTAAATGGTTTATATAATGTATTTCCTAAATCCAATGCTAAAGGTTTGTTAGTAGCATAATAGTAAACACTATAAACATTCGTTACATACTTGCAAAAAGATAATTTTTTGCTATCTACATATTTTATAAACTCTTCCTGTGTTAATGGAACATCTTTTCTTATTTCTTCTGGAATATCTTGATAGATATTAAAATATTTTGTATCATTTATTTCTCTGTCTAATCTTTTGTCTAGAGATTTACTTATAAGCCATAAACTCTTATCCCATTCTATTTCTTCTGTCTCAACTACAACAGGCAATTTTTCTTCAGGAGACAACCATTCTATTAACGAATGTTCAGAAAGATAATTACCAATAGATTGTTTGCTCTGAGAAATTAAAATTAAAATATAAACAAAAAAGGCAAATATAATAGAGAGGTACGTTATTTTTAAAGCAAAAATAACATTTTTATGTATCCTTGCTTCTCTTAATTTATTTATGTTACTCTGTTCTTTCTTGTGTTGTCTTAGAAAAACCTTTTTCTTGAAAGTATTAGATTTTTTTTTGTTTTTTGTTTGAATTGGGTGTTCAACGCCTTTATTCTTACTTAATTTATCATTTTTCATAGTACTGACTTCTTAGTTATAATTTAATTAATTCACTAGTTGATTAAATATGTTTATAGATAATAAAGCTTTATTTATTATTATATCTTTTTTATCTTGTTTTTTTATTTTTTTCTTACCTTCAAAAATTGAATGATCGAACAATCCAAAATTAATGTTTGATGGCTGAAAATCAGCCTTAGCTTCGGTAATATGATTTAAAATTGCTCCAATACTTAATGTATTAGGAATTTCCAAAGTTTTATTTTGATACCTAAAACTAATCATAAGGGCAACAATTAAACCTACTGCCGTACTTTCAACATAACCTTCACAGCCTGTAATTTGCCCTGCAAAATAAATATTGTTGTTAGACTTTAAAGATAAATCTTTGTTCAATAATTTAGGAGAGTTAATAAACATGTTTTTATGAATACTCCCTAATTTAGCAAACTCTGCATTTTCTAAACCTTTAATTAACTTTAGCACTCTTTTTTGTTCATTGTACTTCATTTTTGTTTGAAATCCAACCATATTATAGAGAGTTCCTTGCAAGTTATCTTGTCGCAATTGAACCACCGCATAAGGTTGTTCTTGAGTATATGGATTAACCAAACCTACTGGCTTCATAGGACCAAACAATAAAGTTTGCTCACCTCTTCTTGCCATTTCCTCAATAGGTAAACAACCTTCAAAATGCTTGATATCTTTTTCAAAGTCTTCAAAAGTTGTGTACTCTGCGTTAATTAACTCATTGTAAAATATATTGTATTCTTCTTTATTTAAACCACAATTAATGTAGTCTTTAGAATTGTCTCTATCATACCTAGATTGATACCAAGCATAATTAAAATTTATACTATCTTTATAAATTATGGGAGCAATAGCATCAAAAAAATTTAACTCCTTTTCACCAACTATCTCCCTAATATTTTGAGATAATCCTTCCGATGTTAAAGGACCTGTGGCAATTACTACTATACCCTCTTTACACATTTCTTTAACGTTAATAATTTCTTCTGTAATAACTTTAATATTTGGGTGATTGCTAATAGATTTGGTTAAACTTTTAGAAAATTCAATTCTATCTACAGCCAAAGCATCTCCTGCTGGCACACGGTGCTGATATGCAGTTTTAATGATTAAAGAATTCAATGATTCTAACTCTTTATGCATTAAGCCAACAGCTGAAGTTTTAATATTATTACTACGAAAAGAATTGGAACAAACCAACTCACCAAATTCATTAGTTTTGTGGGCGGGGCTACTTTTTTGTGGACGCATTTCATAAAGTTCCACAAAGAATCCTCGAGATGCTAACTGATAAGCACATTCACAGCCCGCTAAGCCCGCTCCAATAATTGTTATGTTTTTATTCATTTTTTCTTATTAAACGTTTAAATTAATTCCATCTACTTACTAGATCATTCTCTATCCCAAGTAAATCTAAAACCCTAAAAACACTATGATTAACAATATCATTAATTGTTTTTGGCTTATTGTAAAATGCTGGAACAGGAGGCATTATAATGCAACCACTGTTGCTTGCTTGTTGCATTAAACTGATGTGTCCATTATGCAACGGAGCTTCCCTAAACAATAGTATTGTTTTTCTTCTTTCTTTTAAAGAAACATCGGAAACTCTAGTAATTAAATTATCGTTATAACAATTGGCAATAGAGCTTAATGTTTTTACAGAACATGGGGCAACAACTACTCCTGCTGTTATATAGCTACCTGATGAAATATTTGCTGCTAAATTACTATTATCATGATATTCATCTGCCATGGATATTAACTCTTTAGCTGTTATACCTAATTCTTCCTTGGCTGTTACAAAACCCATTGTAGAAACAACTAAAATACTTTTAATATTTAATTGCGACAACGCTTTTAATAAATTCACCCCATAGATACTACCAGATGCCCCACTAATACACACAACAACAGGCAAGCTCATTAGTTAACATCCTTGTTATATTAAATTATATCAACTTGATTTTTCAACTTTACTTATAAGTATATTACATATAAGTTCCTTTGTAAAGATTTTAAGTAAATGCTTGCTTTTAAAGTATTATTAGATTATATTTGTTATTAAAATAACCAATCTTTTATTAGATATGAGAGTGCATGTTCTATAGCAAAGTAAATAGCTTAAATCCAAAATTATTAAAATGGAGCATCGCCTCTAGGTATTTAAAATCTAAACGTAAAGAAAGTTTTATTTCTTTTATTTCTTGGTTCGCTTTAATTGGTATTGCGCTTGGTGTGGCGGTACTTATTATTGTAATGTCTGTTATGAATGGCTTCCGTAAAGAGATTATATCTAGTATTAATAACAACAACGGTCATATTTTTATATTTGACAACAAACCAATTGTAAATTATGAACCCATAGTTGCCAATTTAGAAAAAATTAATGAGGTTTATTCTGTTACCCCTATTATTCAAGAACAAGTACTGATAGCATTTAAAAAGAATAATTTAGGTGCAATTACAACAGGAATTTCTTATAAGAATCTTATTCAAAGAAAAAATATTGTTAAGAACATTGGCAAAGAAGCACTAGCAGATTTTAATACTAATCAATCTGTTATACTCTTAGGTAGGGTTATAGCACGTAATTTAGGGGTTAATGTTGGCGATAACATCACCTTAATTTCACCTAATGGATATAGCACGGTTATGGGTCAAATGCCTAGATTTTCTGCATTTAAAGTAGTAGGAATTATTAATTCTGGCATGTATCAGTATGATAGCTCTACTATTATGATTCCCCTTGTAAAAGCACAAGAATTTTTCCTTTATGGGCAATCTATTCAAAAAATTGAAATCTTTTTAAATGACCCAACTATAGCAAATACAATAGCTAGAAATATTTTTCAACAGTTACATCAGCAGTTTAATATTGAAACTTGGGAAGATACTAACAGATATTTAATGAATGCCTTAGAAGTTGAACGCAATGTAATGTTTTTAATTTTATTGCTAGTTATTATTATTGCCACATTTAATATTGTATCAGGATTAATTATGCTTGTACGAAGCAAAACCAAAGAGATTGCTATTTTACGGACCATTGGTTTTTCACAGTACGATGTGATTCATATTTTTGTATTAATTGGCTTAAGAATTGGAGTTATTGGAACATTTATGGGAGCTATTTTAGGAACTTTATTTAGTTATAACATTGAATCTATTCGCAAGTTGTTAGAAAAAATCACGGGAACATCTCTTTTTGCAGAAGAAATTTATTTTTTATCTAAACTTCCAGCCGATGTTAAATCTTACCAAGTAATTTTAGTAATAGTTATTGCAATTGTTTGTGCATTTTTTGCATCTATTTACCCTGCTATTAAAGCATCAAAAATCAACCCTGTAGATGGCATTAAATATGACTAATAATACTGTTCTAACAACAAAAAATATATCTAAAATCTATCCTAACGCCTTAGATTCTATCTGCATTTTTAAAGATGTAAACTTCACCCTCAATGCAGGGGACATAGTAGCATTAATGGGACCAAGTGGATCGGGCAAAACATCTTTTTTAAATATACTTGGGTTACTAGATACACCAACAGATGGAGAATTATTCATTAATGGCATTAGTACCAAATATATGTCTGATACCGACAAAACTAAATTAAGGGCAAACAACATTGGTTTTGTCTTCCAATTTCATCACCTACTACCCGATTTTACAGCAATTGAAAATGTTATGCTTCCGCTTTTAAAACAAAATATCTCTAGCAAAGAAGCGAAACAGCGTGCCAACAGTCTTTTAAGCTCCATGCTTTTAGGTAATAGGTGCAATCATTACCCATCAATGCTTTCAGGTGGTGAACAGCAAAGGGTTGCTATTGCTAGAGCTATTGCTTGTAACCCAAGCATTTTAATTGCCGATGAACCAACGGGAAATTTAGATAAAAATACAGCAATGGAAATCTTTAATATTATGACTAATTTGGCAAATGAACAAAAAATAGCTATTATTTTAGCCACCCATGATAATAATTTATATAGCAATATATCTAATAAAATTAAAATTGAGAATCAAGGTATTGTGAAAGAATACAGCTAAATTATTTTATTAGCACATCATTAAAATTTATTAAAAGTCTTGCCAATTAATATAATAAAATTCATAAAATACAGCTTTTTACCTACATAAACTTAGTTTTTTATCAACAATTTTAGATTGCACCCCCACACAGTCTAGCAATGTATTAAATACGCTATCTTGAGACAGTGCTTTATTTTTTTTAGATACTACTTTCTTATATTCATTGGGTAGTAACTTTAACATAGGTGGCGACATATAAAATTGTGAAGCCACATGAACTTCTTCTTTATTATCTGTTAAACTCCAAGTATTCCCATGCAAAAACTTGCCATTTTCACCTAAAGATTCTCCATGGTCTGAAACATAATAAAGCAATGTATTATCATGTTTAAAAAGATTAATTATTTCAGCAACCATATAGTCGGAATATAAAATAGCATTATTGTAAGTGTTAATTCTATTGTTAACTTTAGGATTATTAAAAACATTAAATTTATCAGGATAACGTACATGGTATGGGTTATGAGCAGTAAGTAAATATATAACTATAAATTTATTACGCTCTTCTGTTTTCTTTTGAATATTTTTAATAATAGGTAAAATATTTTCATCGTACAAACTACCTGAAGTTGCAGAAACACTTCGCACCCCATTAGTTAAGAACTTATTGCGTGCATCTTTAATAGATAAATTAATTAAATTCTCTGAACTATCCTCTTGAACAGCGTTAATACTAACAAAATAAGTAGCATATTGTAAAGAATTAAAAACAGAAAAAATATTGCTATATTCTAAAACATTTTTAATACTATAATTATCACGGTTTATATAAGACAACAAACAAGAAACAGATACAGCACTGCTTGTACCACATGAGGTCATGTTAGAAAGATTAACAATATTGTTTATTTTTTCAGTGTATGGCGTTGTTTCTTCTATGTATCCATTATAATGTTGGTTAGATGCCCTATTGCCTTCTCCAATTACAAGTACAACTGTTTTAGGCTGTTCTTTTAATGTTTTATTACTCTCTGTAAATTTATAGTGCTTGGTAATATCTTTTTGCTTAATAGAATAATCACCCCTACCTACAAAAAAGTATTCATATAAACCACCAATATAATTGGCTGGAGTTACCTGTGCCAATGCGTTACGTTTAATGTACCTATCAAACCAAATATCTTTATTTAAAGATACACTAATTATAAAAAGAATAAATAGAGCAACTATCCCTTTTTTTACAGACCATATATATAATATAGGATCCCAAAATAATTTAAGAGGATCTTTCAAATAATTGTGTTTATAGCCTTTTATATTAAGTTTTATAATAAAAATAGAGGGAATGATTCCTAACAATATAGTTGTTAATATAAAAGGAAGATTAATAAGTAAGCTTGCCTCATCTGAAGTTGTTTCAAAAATATTTAATATTAAAATTGAATCAATTGCTATATTGTATACAAAGGAAAAATACATCAACATAGCAGAGCACATAATTAAAAAAATACATATTATTTTAAAAGTGTTTTTAGCCATACAACAAAGAAACAAAACCCCACTCGTAATGAAAAAAATTTGTATTAACTGTGCAATTAAAAATGCTAATCTATGCCCATTAAACTCCTGTGCCTGAATATAATGTACAATGTGTGCCAAATTATACGGCACTGCAAGTAGGAACGCTATTAATAAAATAAAATTGATTCTATGCATATTAACTAATATCCTTGTATGTCTTGTGTTGTCATAATTATAACGATACTGAATTAAGAAACAACTATATAATTAATTACACAAACTTAATTTCATATCTATGGCAGAAGATTTTACATCAAAACAATCAAGCAAACTATGAAAAACATTATCTTGGTTTAATGGATTATGTACTTTTGCTTTAATATTGTTTACTTTTTTACCCAAATATTTTTTCATTGCTTCAGAAACCCAAATAAATTGTGCCACATTAATTTGCTCCTTAGGAGCTTTTAAACGGTTAGCACCATGCTTATATACGCCTTTCTCACCTAAAGATTCACCGTGATCTGCCACATAATACACAAGTGTATTGGTATTGGCAAACCTCTTAATAATTTCATTTAGAATATGGTCGGTATATAAAATGGTATTATCATAACTATTAATTTTACCCTCTTTAGTATTATCATTGTCAGGTGTAAACTTACGGAACTCTTTTGGATATCTTTTATTATAAGGGAAATGACTACCTGTTAAATACATAACAATAAAACGATTTTTATTATTATCATAAGATAAGTTCTTATCCATATATCTTAGTAGATAATCATCATAAATTTCACTATTAGCTTTTATATATTCTCGTAAATTATTAATAAAAATTTTCACATGGGCATCTTGGGAAGCAATAGCAAAAGAATTATAGTTACTATCATACATGGTCTGCGAGCTTAAAAAATAAGTATCGTAACCTAAGTTATTAAAAACAGAAATAATATTATTATACCGCATAGGATATTGAAATTCTTGCATAGTTTCATAACTAAGAATACAATTGACAGATATTCTACTTAAAGTACCACAAGACTCTACATTTTTAAATGAATATAAATTAGGTTGTTTGGCAAGCAACGGATTAGTGTCTCTATTATAACCATTTAAGCTTTGATGGTCTGCCCTAGCACTTTCTCCAATAATTAATATAATGTTTTTTTTCACATTATCATTAGAATTGCTAAATTTATATAAGGTATTAATATCTTTTAAAAAAATGTTTGAATTATACTGATGTGCAAAATACAAATATAATGCAGAAATATAATTCAGTGGCAAATAGTAAGATAAAGAATTTTTTAATACATATCGCCCACTAAATAATGAAGAATAAAGCACAAAAATTGTAATAAGACCAATTAGCATAGTAACAAGATATTTATAAATATATTTAATGAAATAAGAGCGTTTTGGCTTTTTTCTATATGAGTATACAAAAATTAAAAAATAAATTGGCAAAAGAGCGGTAACACAAAACCAAGGGATAATATAAATATTAAAAACACCTACAGCTTCACTCATGTTAGTTTCAAATAATGCACCTATAAGATTCTCTTCTACAAATATAGATTCATTAAAGATATAAAAGCTAATGATAGATGAAGTAATAATTAAGATTAAAATAAAAAATTTTAATAAAATAATAGAAAATGCCAATACAGAAAACAATGAAAATAACACTAAAAAAACTAACAACAATTCACAGAAAGAGTATCTAAGCACGCTAAATGAAAGTTCACCATCATAAACAGTGTTGATTTTACTAATTAAAGAGGGAATATTATAAAAAACAGCAATAAATATAGATGCAATAAACAAATAAGTGAATTTGCCTAATAAGTGATAATGCAAAATGTTAATATCCCAAGTTTAATATAATAGCAAAAACAATAGGAATAATTAAATTATCATCAATTTTAATTTTTTTAGCTACAAGTTCAGCAATAGCACTAAAAAATACTCCTGCCAACGCATAATAATAAATATCATATGAAGCTAGTGGTTCTTGGGTAGCAAAAAAATACAAAACAACCACTATTAAACCCGAAACAATAAAAGCAATAAATCCTTCCCAAGATTTATCTAACAATTTGTGTTTACCCATAGACATACCAACAATAGCAGCACAAGTATCACAAACAACTAAAATAATGATACTAAGAATAGCCACCGTTTTAGGGAAAATAAGAACAACTAAAAAGCAAGCGAGCAAAAAAAAGGTAGCTCCTGTAAACTTTTTATTACTAATTTCATCAGTTCGCATAAAACGATGAAAAAGAGTAAATATTTTAACTTTATAATTTTTTTTAATTCTGAGTAAGTCCCAAGAATAAATCACAAAAAAGAGCATTCCAAAAATAAAAATCATTTGTTCTTTAGTAAAGAAAAATAAATACAATAATGGATATATCAAAGAACTTAAGTGAACGAACTTTCTTTGCATTTCTTTTATAAGAATATTCATTGTAAAACTACATTATTTTGTTGTGTGGTGGGTCCGGTAGGACTTGAACCTACGACCTGACCGTTATGAGCGGCCTGCTCTAACCAGCTGAGCTACAAACCCTTGTTTATAAGACATATCTTTATATTATATAATCATATTAAATATAAATCAAGTAGTTTTTTTTAATGCCCCCTCCTAAATGTTATTTTTATTAGAAAAAGAAGTGTTTTGGCAACAGAAAGTATACCGCCCATTTTATTATAGCTATAACTATTAAATTGACTTTATAAGGTAACTAACATAAAATATTATTTGCTAGATACCTTCGGTAGTTACTGTTATTTATTTAATAGCTGGGTGTCCGGGCTTCACAGGAACAAAAGACTGGTTAACAGATATCAAAAAAATCAACACAAATTACAAATAACCAAACTATTGAATTGACTTTATAAGGTAACTAACATAAAATATTATTTGCTAGATAGTTGGGTAATTGCTGTTATTTATTTAATAGAGGAAAGTCCGGGCTTCACCGAAACAAAAGACTGGTTAACGACCAGCTAGGGCGACCTAAGAGAAAGTGCAACAGAAAATATACCGCCCCCTTTATAGCTATAGTTGAGTAATTTTAATTTTAGACTAGGCGTTTTGGAGCGTAGTGTAGTTTAATCTACATAAGCTACAAAGCAACACCGTATAAAATTATAAAGAACCAAATATTTAAGTGGGTAAGGGTGAAATGGTAAGGTAAGAGCTTACCGCTTTTATGGTAACATGAAAGGCATTGTAAACCTTCTTTGAAGCAAGACCAAGAGTGGTTAGTTATTAGCTAGTTATTTTAATTTGATACTAGGAGTAAGAAGCGAAGTGTAGTGTAAGCTACACTAGTAACAAAACGACAACGTACTCAAATTATAAATAATAGCTAATAACAATGTGTTTCGGCATAACCAAGGTAGGTCGCACGAAATTACAAGTAATTGTAATTCCAGATGAATAATTACCGCCTTAGTGCAAACTAAGAGTACAGAACTCGGCTTATAGACTATCTAGCCCTTTATATATACTATAAATACATCATAAAAGGCTAGTTATTGCTTTTTAAACTATAATATTATAGTAGTCCTTTTATAACTGTTTTAATGTTATCTTTGTGTCCATAAATATCATTAGGCTTATTAACATCTATTGTAACACCCTTTATGTCTATATATTGTTTCCTAGAATCCTTAAAAGTTAATTTACAAATGTTCTTGTTATCTCTATTACTATCTAAATATATAGCACAATTACTAGCCTGAACCTTATAATTAATTCTGCTTACATCAAAACTTTCTATTTCATGTGATATAGAACGAATAATATATAAAGCATCACGCTCATTATCATTTAATTCAAGATTACTTTTTTTATCAACATCTTCCTTATTTGTTTGTGTGCTTAGGGAATTTTTCACACCTTTATTAGTATGATCATTTAATATATCCTTATATATATCAGTAATTAAGGGCTTCATATTTGTTTTAATGGACCCCGTAACTTTAACCCCTTCTTTTAATTCAATGCCATACTGAGAGCTTGCCACTTTTATTAATGCGTCAACAAGCTCGTCCTTAGGATTATTAAACATCTCTTCAATAAATGATCTAGTGTTCTTATATAAACGTTCTCTTTTAGCCACATCTTCATCAACATCTATTAAGATTTTTTCTAAGTTACCTAATTTTTTTTCATTATCAATATCTTCTAACAAATTAAAGCTAAAGCATGGATCTTTGTCCATTATATTATCTTGAGAATGATATACATCGTAAATTTCACCATCGGTTAATATGCCAAATTTTGGTCTATTAAATTTATCTGTTGTGTTAAAATAATCACTTAGTTGTTGGTAATGGTTGGAAAGGTCTATGGTAAGAGCTTTTACTTCTACTAATATCTCTAATTTATTATCTTTAAACAGTGCAAAATCAACGAAATTATTACCAATTTTATACTGACTCTGTGATCTAGTTCCATCAAAGGTGTCTGTTCTATAGCCAAAAATTTTTAAAAAAGGTGCTACCAACAAATCTATTGTATTGGCTTCAAGGGGGTGGGGTTTATTGCTTTTTTTTTTGCTAACTCCATCTTTATTACACTGTTCTTTTAATTTATCTAATTTTGGCAACAAATCTCTTAATTCCAAAGCAATATTATTACTACCCATTCAAATCCTCTCATTATGTTGCAATATTAGTGTTTAGTATACCCCCCCCAACATATGTCAAGAACTTTCTTTTACACCACAAAAACACCATCAAGATGGTTCAAAACAGAACAAATGAGTAAAACATAGTAAGAATATCTTACACGTGAAAAACAATCAATCATATAGCTATATACAGCATATAATAAATATGGTAATCTACATTAAATACTAATACAGACTTATTATAATGACAAAAATAAACACTATAAATTTACAAGAATTAAAAAATAATCGTCCCCACTTCCCTGTTCTACTTAGGGAAGTGCTAAATTCATTGAAGCTACCAAGTGATGATGAACCAAAAGAAAAAATCTACCTAGATTGTACCTTTGGCTTTGGTGGTTACAGCGAATTTATTTTATCTACCACCAGCACCAAAGTAATAGCAATAGATAGAGATGAAAGCGTTCTACCCCGTGTAAAATCACTACAAGAAAAGTATCCTAATAGGCTATTGTTTGCCCTGAACACTTTTTCTAATTATCCCAAAGTTTTAGCAGATTTTAACATAGAAAAAGTAGATGGCATAATTATGGATTTAGGCTTCTCAACCATGCAATTAAATGATAAAAATCGGGGCTTTTCCTTTAAAGAAAATGGTGATTTATCTATGGCAATGGGCTTAAACAAAATTAATGCCAAAGAGTTTGTAAATTCTGCCACAGAACAATTACTTGCCGATGTAATATTCCATTATGGTGAAGAACACAAGGCAAAACAAATAGCTAAAAATATTGTTAAACACCGCACTTTGCAACCAATTAATACCACTCTTGAACTAAGCACCATTGTTAAAGAAGTTACAGGCTTTGGTAATTATAAGGGGAAAAATCATAAAAAAAGTGATACATCAACAAAAACATTTCAAGCAATTAGAATTTATGTGAATGATGAACTAAAAGAGCTAGAAACCGCATTAAAAAATAGCTGTAGCCACTTAAATCAAGGCGGAGTACTGTCCATTGTAAGTTTTCACTCACTGGAAGATAGAATGGTAAAACAATTTATGAATGATTTTGGGGAAAATATTAAATACGATAAATTTACTTTTTATAAACTAAAAGATAATACAATTGATAGTAAGAAAATTGACTTTAATATTTTAACAAAAAAACCCATAGTGCCAACAGAAGAAGAGCTTGAAATTAATTCACCATCTTCTTCAGCAAAACTAAGGGTTGCCGAGAAATTATAAATGAAAAATGCTTTTGTTGTTATTATTTTTTGCATGGTTGCCTTACTGCTTTTCGCTACTTTTTTATCATTAAAAGAAAAATTTTTAGAAATACAAATTGCCCAAACCAATAAAGAAATCCACGAAAAATATGGTAAGTTACAAAATTTAAAAGCCGAATGGAATTACTTAAACAATAAGGCATACCTGAATATGCTTACGGAAAAATATGCTCCTACACTAACTAAAAATCTATCATATAATGTGGATTCCTTGCATTATGAGCAGTAAAAAATACTTTAACTTGGGTTTTTCTGCCACTAATATTGAAGATAAATTTGTAAAAATCCGTGCGTCGTATCTTTTAAAACTCATCTACCTATTATTCTTTGTATGTTTTATAAAAATATCATTCTTAGCTATTTTAGGTGTTATTCAAGGCTCAGGTGAATCAATTAAAAATCAAGGCAAACAAATAAGGCATGATATTGTAGATAGAAATGGCAATGTTTTAGCATTAAATATTCCATCTACCTCTATTTTTATAAGACCCAAAGAAATAATAGATAAAGAACCTGCAATTATAGCTTTAGTGAAATCTTTAAAAGTCAATGAAGAACAAATTAGAAAAGTAATGTATAGCAACGCTAGTTTTGCTTGGGTTAAGCGTAATGTAACGGAACAAGAGAGTTTAAAGTTACGTTACTATGGTATTTTAGGCATTTACTTTGAAAAAGAACAAAAACGTTTTTATCCATACAATAATTTGTTTGCACACACAGTAGGTATGACAAATATAGACAACAAGGGCATTAGTGGCATTGAGAATAGCTTTAACGAGGAAATTTATAATGAAAACATCAAGCTCTCGTTAGACTTAAATGTGCAAATGATTTTACATGAAACCCTTGTAAAAGCACAAAAAAACAATCAAGCTAAAGCGGTATATGGCATTATAATAGACCCGAATACTTCGGAAGTTTTAGCCATGGTATCACTGCCTGATTTCAACCCTAACGACCGTAAAAACATTAATGTTAATCATATGTTTAATAATGTTAGTCAAGGGCTTTTTGAACCAGGTTCTATTATTAAAATTTTAACAGCATCAACGGCTATAGACACCCAATCTATAGCTATTAGTGATTTATTTGATGTATCTAAACCTATTGTAAAAAACAATTTTCTAATTACCGACTTTTCATATATGAATAAACAACTAACAACACCCGAGGTGCTAATGTATTCTTCTAACATTGGTAGCTCTATGATGGCAATGAAATTCGGCGTAGAAAATCAAAGGGAATACCTAAATAAATTTAGAATTTTTCAAAGCACTTCATTAGAGTTAAGCGAAAAAGAAACTAGTTTGTTACCAAAAAAGTGGGACGATTTAACCTCAATGGTGTTATCTTACGGCTACGGAATAGCCATGTCGCAAGCCACATTTGCCAATGCTTTTACTGCAGTTATTAACGGTGGTGTTTACCGTCCACTAACATTATTAAAAGCAAATAACAATGAAATTAAAGCAGGCGAGCAAATAATAAGCCCAGATACATCAAGAATGATGAGGGCAATGTTGCGTTTAACAGTAGCTATGGGCTATGGTAAAAAAGCCAATGTAGTTGGCTATGCGGTGGCAGGTAAAACAGGATCAGCTGAAAAACAAACAAAAGGTAAATATTTACCTAATTCGGTTATTGCTTCTTTTGCAGGGGTTTTTCCTGCTTATAATCCTAAATATGTTGTTGTAATTTCAGTAGATGAACCAAAACGTGTAGCTTACAATGGTAACAACATTACAGGTGGAACTCTTGCCACCCCTATTATGTATGAGATAGTAGAAAAACTATCAACAACCTTTGGCATTGCTAAAAATGATGATAAACTAAATGTGGAAAATCGTAAAAATCAAGAATATCTAGTATCTTATGTGGAAAACATGCCCGATATTACAACAACAGAAGAATAATCTAAGGAGTCAAATTTATGCAATTATCTAATATTTTAGGTAAATTAAATGGTAAAATAGATTTACAAGGTAACGAAGATTTTAACGTTCAAGATGTTACCAACAATTCAAAAATGGTAGTAAAAGATTCAATATTTGTTGCCATAGAAGGCTCTAAAATAAATGCGGTGGCTTTTATTATTAATGCTTTTAAGATGGGTGCAAAATTATGCGTAATTCCTACAATCTATAAAAATCAATCCATAGAATTTTATTTAGAAAAAATTAACAATGAAGATGTATCCACCCAATTATTCGCCCTCTGCAATAACAATAGTAGCCCTATTTTATATGTAGATGACCCCCGAGAATTTCTAGCTAAAAGTTTAATCGCTTTAAATAGTAATATTATTCCAGAAAATTTAATAACCGTTACAGGAACCAATGGTAAAAGCTCGGTGAGTTTTTTTGTGGCAGAAATCCTGCGTCTTTTAAATATTAAAAACATGCTCATTGGCACATTAGGAATATTTATAGATGGCAATAAAATTACAGACTCACTTACAACCCCATCTATCATAAATTTAATAGACGCCTTTAAAGAAGCTAAGAAAAATAATATAGAGTATGTAATAATGGAAAGCTCAAGTCATGGTATCGAGCAAAAACGTATTGCAGGCTTACCTTTTAAATGTGCAGGATTCACCAATTTAACCCACGATCATTTAGATTATCACAGCACTATGGAACAATATTTTAATGCGAAAAAAGCTTTATTTGTAAATGAAAATGTTCAAAACTCCCTAATAAATGTAGATGATGAATACGGAGAACAATTGTTTGCCCTGTTAAAAAGCCTAGGGCATAAAGTTTACGACTATGGCTTTAAAGCAGATTTTCTTAAAATTATCAAAGTAGAAAAACATGGCACTAGCCAAACTTTAATTGTAAATTATAATAAAAATACATACCCAATTACAATTAATTTCATTGCTGAATTTCAAGCGTATAACATACTATGTGCATTAGGGCTATTAATTAATTGTGGAATTAATATAGAACAAATAATTCCTATTATTCCTGAAGTTCAACCGCTAACAGGTAGATTAAACCTTATTAAAAGCAAAATTGGTAAAATTTTTATAGATTTCGCCCATACTCCCAATGCTTTGCAGTCTGTACTTGAAGCGTTAAAAAAAGAAAATCCTAAAAAGTTAAAAGTGTTATTTGGTTGTGGTGGCAATAGAGACCCTTTGAAACGCCCTGTAATGGGTGAAATTGCTACAAAATATGCCGATGTTATTTATGTAACTGACGATAATTCTCGCTTTGAAGATGCATCAAAAATAAGGGAAGAAATTATTCAAGGAATAAAAAGCAGTAATTATAAAGGGGAATATTTTAATATTGCCACAAGGGAATTGGCTGTAAAACAAGCATTAAGTGAATTACAAATAGACGAAATTCTTATTTTAGCAGGCAAGGGGCATGAAAATGGGCAAATTGTGTTAGATAAAGTATTGCCCTACAATGAAACAGAGGTAGTTATGAATACCTTAAAACTTTTAAATATGGAGATAGAAGGATAATAACAATGCTTAGAAGTAAAAAAATTGCAGAAATTACAAGTGGGCTGTGTTCTACAGATTTTAACATTGAAGCGTTCTCTATAGATAGTCGCACAGTTAAAACCAATGAAATGTTTATAGCTTTGCGAGGTAAAAACAATAATGGGCATTCATTTATTAAAACATTAAATAAATCCCAAGCTATTTTAGTAGATGAACTCTTTTATAGCGAGTATCCTAACATCATTAAAGAATTTCCTAATACCATTGTTGTAAATGATTGTTACCAAGCATTAATAGATATTGCTAAATTTCAACGTCATACCTTTACAGGTGAAATTATTGGTATTACAGGAAGTGTTGGTAAAACAACTTTAAAATCTATGCTGGTTTTTCTCCTTGAAAAAATGAATATTCCAACAACCTACTCACTTGGTAATTTGAATAATCATTATGGATTACCCCTATCTTTAGCTAACATGAAAGATAATGCCTTTATTGGTATTTTTGAAATGGGTATGAGTGGCTTTCATGAAATAGAATTTTTAAGTAAAATATTAAACCCAACTGTTGGTGTCATTACAGAAATTGCTCCTGCCCATCAAGAATTTTTTGCCTCACTTGAGGAAATAGCCCAGGCTAAATCTGAAATATGCTCGGGTATAAATAGCAATAATACCCTATTCTTAAACTACAACAGTCCTTACCAAGAAATATTAACTTTTACAGCTAATGAGCATAATTTAAAGGTGAATTATGTATCATTGCAAAATAAAGTAGACTCATTTGTGGAACATCAAGAAATATATTTTAATAACATTAACGACTATGGTACCAAAGTTATTGCCAATGTTTATGGGCAATCTATTAACTTTAAAATAAAAAGTATTGCCTTGCATAATGTTACTTTAAGCTTGTTTGCTTTATCTATAATTATGCACATCTGTAAAAAGTTAAATCATAGCATTAACATACAAGAATTAGCAGATTATTTTAATGATTTTAATTTGCCACAAGGTCGTGGCTTAATAACCCAAGTGGTTTTAAATAATAAAGAAGTACTAATAATAGATGACGCATACAATGCCTCACCTAAATCTATGCAAGGGAGCATTAATAGTCTACAAAATATTGGCAAAAATAAAATTTTAGTTCTAGGAGATATGCTAGAACTGGGTAAATTCTCTATAGAGGAACACCTGAATTTAGCTTCACCTATTATTGCCTGCAAGCCAAAAATAGTGATTGTTTTAGGCGAACATATGGAGTTATTAGCAAATACTTTAAAAGAAAAAAATATGTGTGATTTTAAAATTATAACATGTTATAATGTGCAGGAGATATACGATAATATCTTGCAACATGTCAATAATAACGACTTAATATTTTTAAAAGGGTCTTACGGTTCTAATATCCATAGGGTTTCTAGCCTAATTTATGAAAATATAACTACTGAAGTATAGGAGATTTAATGTTTGACATAATATTTGAAAATATAATTGAAATTAATATAGGATATAAAATTATTCTAGCTTTCTTAAGTTCCCTCATATCCATGATTTTATTAGGCAAGCCCTATATTTCTTTAGTTAAAAAATTTAAAAACATGTTGCAACCAATACGAGAAGATGGTCCACAAACCCACCTTAAAAAACAAGGAACTCCAACATTGGGTGGAGTATTAATTATGCTTGTTTTCTATTTTTCATCACTGTTTTGGATAGACTTAGGCAGTAAAATAGCACTTGTTATTCTATACACATCATTAGGCTTTGCTTTAATTGGTTTAATTGATGATTTAATGAAACTAGCTTTTAAAAATTCTAAAGGATTAAAAGGTAGAGTGCGTTTAGCATTAGGCTTTCTAATATCATGTACTGCAGTTTATTTCTTATTAAAAGAATACCCCGCAGATATGGCAAATGCAATATTCTTCCCTTTTATTAACAGCCTTTATTTTTATTTTGCTCCCCTTACTATTATAATTTTTAGTGGATTGGTAATTTTAGGAACAGCAAACAGTGTTAATTTAACAGATGGTTTAGATGGGCTTGCCAGCATGGTTGTATTGGTTATTTTAGCAAGCTTTATTTATGTGATTTTTTTAATTATTAATCCTGATATTTACCTAACCTTCTCATTAAGCAGTCTATTTTACTACTCCCAATTAGAAAATGTATTAATTATAGTAGCTACCTTAATGGGATCACTGTTAGGATTTACTTGGTACAATAGTTATCCTGCTAAAATCTTTATGGGCGATGTAGGTTCACTTGGCATAGGTGGAGCATTAGGAACTATTGCGGTATCTATTAAGCATGAGTTTTTTTTAGCAATTGCGGGTTTAATTCTAGTTTTTGAAAGTTTATCTGTAATTATTCAAGTGTTTTATTATAAAAAAACTAAAAAACGCTTTTTTCTAATGGCTCCCCTGCATCATCATTTTGAAAAAAAGGGCTTAAAAGAAACGGAAGTTTTACAAAAATTTGTTATTTTTACAATTATTTGTTGCCTTATTGCCATGCTAATGCTAGATATTGCATAGTCTGTAACATGAAAAAAACTATTGCCATTTTAGGGCTGGGTAAAACAGGGCTTTCATCTTATAAGTTTTTCAAAGGTAAAAATTATTTGGTTGAAGCATTTGACGATAATTTTGAAACCCAAAGTAAATATACAAATGCAGGCTTCAATATTGTTCATTTCAATAATTGGAATTGGAACAATATTAAATATGTTATTGTTTCCCCCGGAATTGCACTACTTCACCCTACAAAACACCCAATGCTTGTTTTAGCCGAACAACATAAGGTAGAGGTAATATGCGATATTGAAGCATTTATGCGTTTATTTCCCCATAAAACATATTTAGGTATTACAGGTACCAATGGGAAATCTACCACAGTTGCCTTGTTACATCATATTTTATCTAATGCTTTAAATGAAAATGTTGTTATGGCAGGCAATATTGGTATTCCAATTTTTGACCTTAATGAAAATGAATCTAATATTATTGTTTTAGAATTATCTTCGTATCAACTAGAACTAATGCACTCTAATAAATTACTGGTTGCCTCTCTCTTAAATGTTCAAAATGATCATATAGAACATCATGGCACGGTAGAAAATTATATTAATGCCAAATTAAATATTTTTAATAACCAGGCAAGCAGTGATTTTGCCATTGTAAATCATAATGTTTTACCTTTGCTTAATAAGCCTTTACATGCAAAAACCATTGTTGTTCACAATAAAAAAAATGATGGTAGTATTTATTACGAAAATAATAAACTGTTTGATAATTACTTTGCTAACAATGAACAAGTATTAGATTTTACAGAAACCCCCTATTTACAAGGCAATCATAACTATGAAAATATTGCCTTTGCTTATGCCACAGCTATGGCACTTGTTACAAGCTTATCATTAAAACAGCAAAACATTATAGCTTATGTAAAAACGTTTAAAGGCTTAGCCCATCGGCAAAGTTATGTTAGAACTGTAGAAAATATAACGTTTATTAATGATTCAAAAGCTACAAATCAAGAGTCTACCCTACAAGCATTAAAAACTTTTAATAATATTTATTTAATACTAGGTGGACAGCAAAAATCTAACGACTTAGACCTAATTTTACCAATGTTTGGGCAGGTTAAACATAGCTTTTTAATTGGGGCAAGTACGAATGTTTTTGCTGAAATCTTAACAGATAATAATTTAGAATTTACTATTTGTACAGATTTAATAGATGCCACAGTAAAAGCTTACGCTATGGCAAAAAGCACTCAATCTACTTTCAAGGCAACAGTTTTACTATCACCCGCCTGTGCCTCGTGGGATCAGTTCACAAGTTTTGAACAGCGTGGAGAAATTTTTACAAATATGGTTAATAAACTTACTTAGCAAATAATTATTTTATTATGGAGAGAAATATTTTGAAGAATTTTGTATTGGTATTATTGTGTATGTCTTTACATGCAGGTATTAGTTTAGCAGAAAACATCCTTCCCCCAATACAACAGTATCCCGAAACAAATCAAGACTTAGCGTATCACGAAATAAATCAAGACTTAGCTCTTAAAGAAAAAGCATCTTTAATTTTCAAAGATTTAATAAAAAAAGATGTTAAAAACAAAGCATTAATTCCACAACATAAAAATGTAGAAGATATTCCAATTCTTTATTGTCAATCCAGCACGATATTTCGTAATAATGACTTATCTAAACTAAAAATGTTTGATATTATAACTAATTGCGATGATTTCCACTTTTTTAGTTTAACTATTAATGAACATCTTGAAGATGGCATATTAGCCATAGCCGATAGCTATGGTGACTACACTTTTAATACTACATTATATATACAAGGTAATTATGATAATGTGGCAGATGAGGTATATATTAAAGAAAAAAGTCTTATATTCACAGGCACATATTCTTATACAACAATAGATGGTAGAAATCATACCATCTATTCATTTATAAGTGTTAATAACTATGAAATAGCCAAGGTTGTTGAAAAAAAGCCTGCTAAACTTCAACAAAAAAAATAAAATATTGCTTACATGTATAGCTATTTAATTTATATTTATAACCTGCTATAATAACCATGT
>CANHGT010000017.1 GCA_947460385.1 Alphaproteobacteria bacterium | reverse complement strand
TGGCAGCAGGGGTTGGTAGAACTTTTTCACCTGTGGCAGGGGTAATAATTACAATAGCAGGTATTGCCAATTTGAACACTATAGATTTAGTAAAAAGAACGTGTTTACCTGTAATTGTTAGTTTAATAATTGCCATAGTAATTTCTGTTATTCGCTATAGTTAAAAAAATCACTTAATATGTGTGTATGTAAGTATGTTGAAAGATGTACTTACATGCATCATTTTCATTTTTTATATAACATTAAACTAAACTCATCATACACATATCAAGTAATTTTTAAGTTATATTAAGATTGATTTTGTAATATAACAATAGTATTATGTATAAATTATAATAACATAAATTACGGAGATATAATGGACATTGCAACAACAATACCTAAAAATTATTCAGGATTTAAAAACGACTTAGATATTTCAGCTCTCTTAGAAAAGCCTAAGGGTTTAAGTGTTATAACTGGTAAAAATGGTAGTGGAAAAACCCAAATACTTAAATTTATTAATAATGAAATTGATAATAATGAAGTGGCAATGTTTAGAACAACCCAAGGTATACAGATTGTAAATGAGAGAAGAAATTATCTAAGACATAGAATAGACGAAGATAATACTGAAGATTTTTTAGATAGTATTCAAACACATTGTCGCAAATTAAAATTCCGAGTAACAACAAAAAATGAATTAGGTAATGCTTTATTTAGTACAAATGATTTTTATTATCCAAACAGAGATGAAATTATTCTTTACATTGCTACGAGAATTGATACAGCATTTTCTTCAAATAAAGCAAATGACTTTAAAATAAGAATTGGTTATCCAACCGAAGCGAAGATAAAAGAAATAGTGCGAGAGGAGTTTAAAAAAGCAAACGGCATACGTAAATTGAAGGATAAGTTTTGGGAAAAGGAGTTGAATGATTATTATATTGACAATGAAGAGGAAAAAAGAGAGGCATGGTTTCAATCTGCACGAGCTAATATTCAAGATAAATATATTACTATACAATCTTGGGAGAGCTTTTTAAATTATATTAATGGTTTATTTAATCCTTTAGCAAGTACTAACACTATTATTAGTAAATTAGCAAAAACTATAGAAGATGATTATTTCAGGCATAAAAAACCAGAGAACGATAGTATTTTAGCAAAAATCAATGAAATTTTTTCTGATAGTGAGAGTTTTAAATATAAATTAATCAAACCTCATAAAAGTATAACCTATGAATTAGTGTTTGAATTAAAGGATTCTAGTGGAAGTAGCCATACTATAGATTTTCAACATTTATCAACAGGTGAAAAAGCATTGTTTGAACTATTATGTTACCAATATAGTACTAGCAAAGACAATAGCACTATACAATATATGCTATTAGATGAGTTTGATGCTAATTTTAATCCAACTTTAATAACTGCATATTTAAAAATATTAGAAAAACTGAAAACTAAATATAAAATTATTATAACCACACATAGCCCAGTAACAGTAGCAGAATCACATGAAAATGAAATTTTTGAACTTTGTAGAGATAGTTGTAAGCTAACTAATGCTAAAGACTATGAGGGTAAAAAAAAGATTTTACAAGACTTAGCCCCTAATTTTGTGCCTGATACAGAACTTGGATATTTAGCTCTTTTATCTAAATCAAAAAAAGATATTATAATTTTTTGTGAAGGTCCTGATGATAAATTTTATTTAGAAGATGCTATAAAAAAGTTAAATATTCCAGATAAATATACTATTATAGCTTGTACATGTGCCGATTTATTACAACAAACTATTAAATCCTTTAAATCAGTTCCTATGTTATCTAATTTTATTTGTAAAAAAGAAGTTATTGCCTTATTTGATTTTGATGACAAAGGAATGTTGTCAGCACGATCTATAAAAGGCAGTGAATTTGAAAATGATAATTACAATTTCACGGTTAATTATCAAGATAAAAATATAGAAAATAAAATTTGTGTTATGGTTCACACCCCACCTAATTATACCGATTATAGTATATCAAGCAAAGATAAATCCTATGAAATAGAGCATTTACATGTTTGGAACAAGGATAAATATAAAGGAACAGATATAAAACCATATAAAAAAGAAATAAAAACAGCTGTAAAAAATGATGAATATAAAGATTATTCTAAATTCAGAGAATTATTTGAGGCAATAGATAAACATATAGCAGATTATAAAAAATTATAAATAGATAAGCAAGAATAAATAACGTCTTTTTTAATTATATTAAATTAGCTATAATAAGGGCTTAGATGTTTTCTTATATAGCTAATTTTTATAATATAAGTACAATATATCTTTTTTACTTTTATATGAATTAAATGAAAGGATAAAAAATGTTAAAAATAAATCCTAATAAAGAAAAAGCATTATATCTTGCCAAAAGAGAGGTAAGTGTTTTAGTATATGATGCCGTGAATTTAGAAGGTATAAATTACACAATACCCGAGATTCAAACCATCTTAGACGGGGTAACAGTTGGTGGTCATAAAATATCCGATCAACAAGTGGTTACTAATCAAAATAATGCTTGGCAAGAGCTTTTTACATTGGTAAAAAATAATGAATTTAACCTAAGCAAAGAAATCGCTTGTAAAATTCATAATTTAGCAGGGCATAATGATGCATTAAAGTGGGGCATCTTTAGAGATGGGGACGCAGGAACAAGCTATAATCCACCCTCTGCAAATAACTTAGACAGTTTATTTAATAACATGCTTGATGAATGTAGTAAAATTAAAGATATATACAATCAAGCCACTTATGTTTTTCTTAATATGGCAAGGAACCAATATTTTTACGATATTAACAAAAGAACGGGAAGATTTATGATGAACGGTATTCTCTTAAATGCAGGATACCCCGTAATTAACGTTAAAGCTAAAGATAAGCTCCAGTTCAATACATTAATGTTAGAATTTTATGAAAGTGGTAATATGGAATCAATGCATAAATTTCTTATAAATTCAATTGATGCCAATGCCGTTAATTTTATGAATCAAGATATAAAAGTACATAAATTGTAAAAGTTGGTGCGGTCAAGAAGACTCGAACTTCCACGTATTGCTACACAAGAACCTAAATCTTGCGTGTCTACCAATTCCACCATGACCGCATAAAGTAATCAAAAAATATCATATAGCAATTCTTAAAAAAAAGCAACAACAAAACCTAAAAAAATTCTATTGTTGCTGATTTTACATCTTAAATAACAGAAATTACAAGTTACAAGCTGTATCTTTTTTTTCTGGAATAGTTTCGTTCGGTGCAATGTGTTTTAACATTGTGTCGGCATCTGAAACTTCAAATGGATCACCATCTTTCACGGCTTCACTAAACATCTTGGTAACAACTCCATTTTCCACAAGCATAGAGTATCTCCATGAACGCTTCCCAAACCCTACTGCGGTTTTATCTGAAATCATACCTAATTTTTCGGTAAATTCACAATTACCATCTGGTAAAAGAGTAATATTCTTCACTTCTAAATCTTTTGCCCATGCGTTCATTACGAAGGCATCATTAACAGATAAGCAAACTATAGAATCTACACCATTCTTTTTAAAAAGAGGGGCTAATTCATCGTATCTTGGTAAATGTGTACTTGAACAGGTTGGGGTGAAAGCTCCCGGCAAAGCGAAAAACACAACTTTCTTATCTTTAAATACGCTATCTGTTGTGCAATCTTGCCATTTACCTTGTTCACGTATTTTGAAAACTACTTGGGGAACCGCAGTCCCTTCTTTATTTTTGTACATGATTTAATCCTTATAATTAATTTTTATTTTAAAAAATATCTTATTGTATGATAAAATAATATAGCATACTTTACAACTAAAAAAGTATTTTATAAGCATTTATAAGGAACGAAATTTAAAATGAAAAAAATTTTAGTCATCAATGGTGCAAATATAAATATGATTGGCACACGAGAACCCGCAATATATGGCACAGACACAATAGAAACCCTGAATAATTTATGTATCTCTACTGGCAAAAAATACAATACAGTAGTAGATTGTTTTCATAGTAATATTGAAGGTGAAATTATTAATTGTATTCAACAAAGTAAAGGTGTTTACAGTCATATAATTATTAATGCGGGGGCATATAGTCATACCTCTATTGCCATTATGGACGCCTTGTTAAGTGTAGATATTCCCGTGCATGAAGTGCATTTATCTAACATTTACAAGCGAGAGGAATTTAGGCATTATTCATATATGTCTAAAGTTGCTATAAGTGTTGTATGTGGCATGGGAATACAAGGTTATGCAATGATTATTGAGCATATTTTAAAAAATTAACTTTTTTTATTTTATAAATTAATGTATACTTCTAAAAATTGCGTTTATAAATTGTTACGCTACGAAATAGTAAATTAGATAACACAGGTTAAATTATGTCAAAACACAAAGAATATGAAGCTTTTATAAAAAATCTAGCCACCATTATTCAAGATACCAAGTTGAATGAAATAGAATTTAAAATGGACGATTTACATATTAAACTATCAAGAACAAATGAAGTTGCCCCAGTTGTGCATCAATTTTCTAACAATCCTGCACCTTATTTTGCACAAAATACAAATAGTGTAGGTTCAGTAAGTCAAGAACAGAAAATAGAAGTAGTGCAAGAATCGCACGCTTCTAAAAAAGGTGCTATTAAGTCTCCTATGGTTGGAGTAATATACACATCACCAAACCCCGACTCACCATCTTTTGTCAAAGTAGGTGATTCTGTTAAAGAAGGTGATACCGTACTTTTAATTGAAGCAATGAAAGTTTTTAATCCTATCAAGGCACATATTGGTGGCACAATCACCCAAATTCTTATTGCCTCAGGGGAAACCGTAGAGTACGATGAAGTTTTACTAGTAATTGAATAAATAAACAGATATAAGGATTTTATTGCTATGAAAAAAATTTTAATAGCCAATAGAGGGGAAATAGCAGTTAGAATTATTCGTGCATGTAAAGAAATGGGAATAGCTACAGTTGCCGTTTATTCAGTAGCAGATAAAGAAGCTATGCATGTTAAAATTGCCGATGAAGCCATATGTATTGGTCCTGAAAAATCTACGTTAAGTTATTTGAACAAACAAGCGATCTTAAGTGCAGCTACCGTTACAAATGCCGATGCAATTCACCCAGGTTATGGTTTTTTATCTGAAAATGCCGACTTTGTGTATATGTTAGAAGAGCACGGCTTTACTTTTATTGGACCATCTTCCGAACATATTTCTATTATGGGTGATAAAATCACCGCTAAAATAACCGCACAAAAATTAGGTTTGCCAACAGTTCCAGGTTCAAAAGGTGCAGTAAAAGATATATCTGAAGCTAAACAAGTAGCAATTGAGTTTGGTTATCCTATTATTATTAAAGCCACAGCAGGTGGTGGCGGTAGGGGTATGAAAGTTGTTATGAATGAATCTGAAATAGAAGAATCATACAGCATTGCTAGAAATGAAGCAGGAGTTGCATTTGGTAACGATGAAGTTTATATAGAAAAATTTTTACAACAACCTCGCCATATTGAAGTACAAATATTAGGCGATAAACATGGTAAGGTTTTACATCTATTTGAAAGAGATTGTTCTATTCAAAGAAGAAATCAAAAAGTTATTGAAGAAGCTTTATCCTCTGCTTTATCACAAGAAGAGAGAGACTATATTTGTAATTTAAGTGCTAAAGCTATGCAAGATATGGGTTACTATAGTGCTGGCACTATAGAGTATTTATATGAAGATGGTAAATTTTATTTCATGGAAATGAATACTAGGTTGCAAGTAGAACACCCAGTTACTGAAATGGTAACTGGAATAGATTTAGTGTATGAAATGATTCGTATAGCACAAGGTAAAAAATTAAAACAAAATCAATCAGATATTAAAGCAATAGGTCATGCAATAGAATGCAGAATTAATGCGGAAGATCCCGAAACTTTTATTCCCAGACCAGGGAAAATTAGTTATTATCACCCTTCAGCAGGTCCAGGTGTTAGGGTTGATACCTCTGTATACACAGGCTATAGTATTCCTCCTTATTACGATAGCATGATTGCAAAACTTATAGTTCACGGTCAAAGTAGGGAACATTGTTTAATGAGGTTGCGTAGGGCATTAAGTGAGTTAATTATAGAAGGAACCATAACTAATATTCCTTTACATTTAAGACTACTAGAAGAACCTGATTTTATTAATGGTATTTATGATATTAAGTGGTTAGAAAATAAAATTTTAAATACACAATGTAAAAAGTAATTTTGTTTTGACATTTTGTGATATAAATAGTATATAAATAGTTAAAAGATTTGTAATAAAAGGTTTATAAAATGGATTTTGCCAATATTAATAACGTAGGAATAGTAGAATATTTACCTGTTATTTTGTTCATAATTATAGCTTTAGTATTAATTATAGGAATTATCATAGTTTCTTATGTCATCACCCCTCAAAAGCCTACATATAATAAAAATTTGCCTTATGAGTGTGGCTTTGATAGTTTGTCTGACGCTAGGCAACAAATAGACGTTAGGTTTTATCTTATAGCAGTTTTATTCATTATTTTTGATTTAGAAATAATATTTATGTACCCGTGGGCAGTTTCTTTGTATAGCATTGATGATTATGGGTTTTTTTCAATGATATTATTTTCGCTAATGTTGTTAATTGGTTTTATTTATGAGTGGAGAAAAGAGGCTTTACAGTGGGATTAAATAATATGAAAATAGATAATATGTCGCAAGATGCCATTTTACAATCTTATAATAAAGATAATAGTGGCTTTTTAGTATCACAAGTAGATAGCGTTGTAAACTTAATTAGATCAAACTCTATATGGCCACTAACCTTTGGTTTGGCTTGCTGTGCAATTGAAATGATGCACGGATATATGGCAAGATATGATTTAGACAGGCTTGGTTCTATGCCAAGGCATAGCCCTCGTCAGGCAGATCTTATTATTGTAGCAGGTACATTAACAAATAAAATGGCACCTGCTTATAGAAGAGTTTACGATCAAATGGCAGAGCCTCGCTATGTAATGTCAATGGGTTCTTGTGCAAATAGTGGAGGATATTATCATTATTCTTACTCTGTAGTAAGAGGCTGTGATCGTATTACTCCTGTTGATATTTATGTTCCGGGTTGTCCACCTACTGCAGAAGCTATGCTTTATGGTTTGTTACAGCTACAGAAAAAGATTAGAAGAAGGGGTAAATTATGGAGATAAAAGATAATCTTGTTTCATACTATGTTCCTAGTGAAAAAAAACAATTAGAATTACAAGAAATTCTTTCTTTTATTCAAAAAGAGTGTAAAAATTCTTTGATTTCTATTGATTTAACTAATTTTGAATTATCTGTAATTATAAAAAAAGATAAACTATACACTTTCATTGAATTCATAAAAAATAACAAAGTATTAATGTTTAAGCAATTAATAGATATTACTGCAGTTGATTATCCCGATAGAAATAATAGATTTACCGTAGTATATAATTTATTAAGTTTAGCTCATAATTTTAGAATTAGAGTGAAAGTAGAAATAGAAGAAAATCAAATGCTAGAATCTATAGTTGCACTATATCCAGCCGCTAATTTTTTAGAAAGAGAAGTTTGGGATTTGTTTGGTATTAAATTTACCAATCACCCCGATTTAAGAAGAATATTAACAGATGTTGGTTTTGAAGGTCATCCATTAAGAAAAGATTTCCCTGTAACAGGATTTATGGAAGTTATATACGATGAAGAGCAAGAGGCTGTTGTTTATAAGCCTGTGGAATTAATCCAAGCTTATAGAGATTTTGATTATCAAAATCCATGGATGGCAGGGCTAGAAGAATTAGCTTTGTCAGAAATAAAGAACAAGAGCGAAGAAAATAAGTAGGTAGTTATGGTAGAAGATAAAATTCGTAATACAGTTATTAATTTTGGTCCACAGCATCCTTCTTCTCACGGTGTCTTGAGATTAGTTTTGGAGTTAGATGGAGAAGTTGTAAAAAGAGCAGAGCCACATATAGGGCAGTTGCATAGGGGTACAGAAAAATTAATGGAAAGTAAAACCTATACCCAAAATATTCCATTTATGGATAGGTTAGACTATGTAGCACCAGCTAATTATGAACATTGCTGGGTTTTAACCATTGAAAAATTACTTAAATTAGAAGTGCCATTAAGAGCAAAATTTATTAGGGTGTTATTTTTAGAACTTAATAGAATAGCAAGACATGCTTTTGCTATTGGTGCACAGGGCTTAGACGTTGGAGCAATGACTCCTATGGTATGGCTGTTTGAAAGCAGAGAACAAATTCTTGAGTTTTTTGAAGAAGTTACAGGTGCAAGATTTCATCTAAATTATTTTAGAGTAGGCGGTGTAGCTAAAGATATTCAAGAGCATATGATTAAAAAAATATCTGATTGGATTATAAAATTTGAAGAAGATTTTTTAGATACTCAAGCATTATTAACAGGAAATCGTATTTTTAAGCAAAGAACAGTTAGCATTGGTACAATAGACAAAGATACAGCAATAGCTTGGGGATTAACAGGTCCAAATTTACGTGCATCGGGTGTTGCTTGGGATATAAGAAAAACACAGCCATATGAAATTTATGGAGACTTAGATTTTGATATTCCCATAGGAACAAATGGTGATGTTTACGATAGATATTTAGTGAGAATTAAAGAAATTTATGAAAGTATTCGTATTGTTAAGCAGTGTTTAGAAGGTATGCCTAATGGTATTATTAAGGTAGACGATTATAAAATTACTCCTCCGCCACGAGCTACAATGAAATCTTCAATGGAAGCAATGATTCACCATTTTAAATTCTTTTCAGAAGGATTTCACGTTCCTAAGGGTGAAGCATATGTTCCTGTGGAAACACCATCTGGTGAATTTGGGGTATATTTAATATCAGACGGATCAAACAAGCCTTATAGAGCAAAATTAAGGTCAAATGGACTAATGCATTTACAAATAATTAAATCATTAGGTGTAGGTTATCAATTAGGGGATTTACCATCTATTTTGGGTTCTTTAGATTTTATATTTGGTGAAATAGATAGATAATAAAAGGGTAAAAATATGAAAGTTAATATTGGTGAACCAAGTTTTAGTTTTACATTAAATAACGACAAGTTGGCAAAAGAAATAATTTCTAAGTATCCTGAAACTCAGAGATTTAGTGCAATTATGCCTTTATTAACACTGGCACAGAAGCAAAATGGTGGACATTTGAATGATCCAATTATTCAGTATCTAAGTACATATTTAAACGTATCTGTTATGTCTTTTTATGAAGTAGCTAAATTTTATACTATGTATAAGTTTAAACCTGTTGGTAAGTATCATATATCGTTTTGCAAATCGGTAGTATGTATGGTTTTAGATGCAGATGATTTATATGACCATTGTAAAAAAATAACAGGTGTAATGGGCAATGAGGTTTCTAGCGATGGTTTGTTTTCAGTGCAACAGGTGGAGTGTTTAGGTGCCTGTGTTAATGCACCTGTAATGACAGTAAACAATATATCTTACGAAAATTTAACAAAAATTTCTTTAAGTAAAATTATAGATGATATGAAAAAAGGTTTAAATATGGGTAGTATGTCTATAGTTCAAAGAAGTGCTATTTATCATGTATTCAAACAACATTAAGGTTAATAGATGTTAGCAGAAGAAAATAAGGTTTTTAATAATTTATATGGGCAAAACGGTGTAACTTTAGATATTGCAAAAAAGCTAGGCTCATTTGCAGATTTAAAAGGAATACTAGAAAAAGGTTCAGATTTCATAATCAATGAAATGAAAGCTTCTAATTTAAAAGGTAGAGGTGGTGCAGCATTCTCTGTTGGTATGAAATGGTCATTTATTAGTAAAGATGACCCACGTGATCGTTATTTAGTAATAAATGGAGATGAGGGTGAACCGGGAACTTGCAAAGATAGAGAGCTATTAAGACATGAACCTTATAAACTTATTGAAGGAATAATAATAGCTTCATATGCAATTAAAGCAAAAGCTTGCTATGTTTATATTCGTGGTGAGTTTGCCGAAGAAGCAAAAGTACTTCAAAAAGCTATTGATGAGTGCTATCAAGATAAATTACTAGGAACAAACTGTTTAGGTTTATACGACTTAGATGTTTATATTCATTTAGGTGCAGGTGCTTATATCTGCGGTGAAGAAACTGCATTGCTTGAAAGTTTAGAGGGGCGGAAAGGTTTTCCAAGGCTAAAACCACCTTTTCCAGCAAATTGCGGTTTATATTCGTCTCCAACAGTAATTAATAACGTAGAAACTATTGCTACAGTTCCCGCTATACTTTACAGGGGTGCTAAGTGGTATTCTTCTATTGGTGTAGAAAATTCAGCAGGTACAAAGCTTTTTTGTATTTCAGGACATGTTAATAACCCTTGTGTAGTTGAAGAAGAAATGGGCGTATCTTTAAAGGATATGATTGAAACCCATGCTAGAGGAGTTATTGGTGGTTGGGATAATTTATTAGCAGTGATACCAGGTGGAGCATCTACCCCTATTCTTCCTAAGAACTTTTGCGATAGACTAAATATGGATTTTGACTCTCTAAAGGGTGCAGGTAGTGCATTGGGTACAGGAGCTATAATGGTTTTTAATAAAAATACTAATTTATTAAAAGTTATTCATAATATTGTCCATTTTTATTATGATGAGAGTTGTGGACAGTGTACTCCTTGTAGAGAAGGTAGTGGTGGAGCTTTAAAATTGTTAAATAAATTCATGAATAATCAGGGTACTGCAAAAGATATAGACGCTTTAGATAATTTAGTAGGGCGTACATTAGGAACATCTATTTGTGGTTTAAATGATGCTACAGTATTTGCTGTGAAAGGTTTTTTAAAACATTATAAAGATTTATTATTAGAAAAAAGTATTAATTAATAAGGGTTGGGGAAGTTTATATGCCTAAAATTATAGTTAATGGCAAGGAATATCAAGTTGATGAAGGTATTACACTAATACAGGCGTGTGATTCTTTAGGTATTCAAATTCCAAGGTTTTGCTACCATGAAAAACTACCGTCGGTTGGTAGTTGCCGTATGTGTGCTGTTGAATTAAAAGGAGCACCTAAGCTAGTTTCTTCTTGTACTACATCTGTTTTTGATGGTATGGAGGTTGTTACAGAAAGCGATAAGGTAGATCAAATGCGTAAAACTATGCTTGAGATACTATTAATAAATCATCCTTTAGATTGTCCTATTTGTGATAAAGGTGGCGAGTGTGATTTACAAGATCAAACATACGCTTATGGTCTAGATAGAAGTTCTATTGATGTACAAAAACGATCTGTAGAAAAAAAAGATTTTGGGCCATTAATAGATAGTTATATGACCAGATGTATTCATTGTACAAGGTGTGTAAGATTCTGTACTGAAATAGCGGGTGTAGAAAGTTTGGGTGCAATCGGTAGGGGTGATGAAACTGAAATTAATACTTATGTTGGTATGGCAGTTACTTCTGAGTTATCTGGCAACATAGCTGATGTTTGCCCTGTTGGTGCATTAACCAACTCAAATTATGCTTATAAAGCTAGACCTTGGGAATTAATTTCTACTGAAACCATAGACATAATGGATGCATTAGGTTCTAATATTAAAGTTGATAGTTCTCCTTTAGCTGTTTTAAGGATATTGCCAAGATTAAATGAAAGTATTAATGAAGAGTGGCTAGCTGACAAATCTCGCTATATTGTAGATGCTCTTAGGGTGCAAAGGTTAGACACTCCGTTAATTAGAGAAAATGGACACCTTCGCTCAGCAACATGGGAAGAAGCATTTGAAACTATTAAAAATAACTTGGTTAATTTAAAAGGCGAAGAAATATCTGCCATTGCTGGAAATTTTAACGACGTAGAAACAATGTTTGCTTTAAAAGAACTAATGGAAAGTTTGGGTTCTTCTAACATTGATTGTAGAATACAGAATATTTTATTTAATAATAAAGATACTTCAAGTTACCTGTTTAATAGTCAAATTGCATCAATAGATGATTCCGATGCGATTCTTATTATTGGTAGCAACCCTAGAAAAGAAGCACCAGTTTTAAATGCTAGAATACGTAAGGCTTATTTGTCGGGCAATGTGAAAATTGCATTAGTTGGTGAAAAAGAAGATTTAACATATAATTACGATCATTTAGGTGAAAATTCTAATATATTACAAGACATATTAAATGAAAAACATAATTTTGCACAAGTGTTAAAATCTGCTAAGAAACCAATGCTCATTTTAGGTCTCGGTGCTTTATTATCTGATAATGCAGAAATGTTAATTAATCTATGTAAAGCAATTGCTAATAAATTTGGTTTAATCTTAGACGATTGGAACGGTTTTAATGTTTTACAAACTTCATCGTCTTTAGTTGGAGGGTTAGAAATTGGATTTGTTCCTAAAGATTATAAAGTAGGAGTTCACCATATATTAGAAGATATATCTGTTAATAAAATTAAGTTTACATGGTTACTTAATGCAGATGAGTTAAACTTTAATAAATTTCAAAAAAATACTTTTGTTGTTTATCAAGGTCATCATGGCGATGCAGGTGCTTCTATAGCAAATGTTGTTTTACCTGGATGTTTGTGGTTGGAAAAAGATGGTACTTATGTTAATATGGAACGTAGAGTGCAAAAATCTTATAAGTGTGTATCACCTATAGGGCAATCTAAAGAAGACTGGAAAATTATTCGCAAATTCTCTGAAGTTATAGATAAGGCATTACCTTATAATAATTTGGAAGAGCTAAGAGAGAAAATGTCTCAATATAATACTATATTTAACAATATTAATATAGAGCCAGCTAAGTTTTCTTATGACAGTAAAGCAGATACCAACATTATTGGTAAATCTTTATTAAATATAATTAAAAATTATTACATTACAGATGTAATAAGTAAAAATTCATTGAAAATGAATGAGTGTACAAAATTGTTTGTAAATAATAAGTCTAAATAAAAAATAGTATATAGGTAGAACATGGTATATATCTCTCAGCTTATTAATGAATTAATCGCATTTATACTTTCACTGGTTCATGTGAATGAACCTTGGGTAGTATTTTTTGTTGCATTGATTGTAAAGATAGCTTTGGCAATTTTGTTAATTATGATGTGTGTTGCTTATGCTACTTGGTTAGAACGTAAAATTCATGGATTAATCTCATTAAGAAAAGGACCTAATGTTGTTGGACCTATTGGTTTATTACAGCCTTTAGCCGATGGTATCAAGCTATTACTTAAGGAAGTTATTATCCCTCAACAAGCTAACAAGATATTGTTTTTTTCTGCTCCTGTAATCATTTTCACAGTGGCACTATTAAGTTGGGCAGTAATACCTGTGGAACATGGTGGAGTATTTGCTAATATCAATGTAGGAGTCCTATATATTCTAGCTATATCTTCATTGGGTGTATATGGAATTCTTATTGCGGGTTGGTCAAGTAATTCACAATATGCGTTAATGGGTGCTATTAGATCATCTGCTCAGATGATTTCTTATGAGCTTTCTATGGGTATTATAGTTGTTTGCGTAGTTATGTGTGCAGGCTCTTTTAATTTAACCGACATTGTTCTTTCACAACAAAATGGTTGGTATTTTTTGAAGTTGTTCCCTATGGCAATCATGTTTTTCATTATAATTTTAGCAGAAACCAATAGACATCCTTTTGATTTGCCAGAAGCAGAATCAGATATAGTAGCAGGTTACCATTCAGAATATTCAGGATTTCCTTTTGCTTTATTTTTCTTAGCTGAGTATGCCAATATGATTCTAATGTCGGCTTTTTACACTACTTTGTTTTTAGGTGGCTGGTTGCCTGTTATAGACAATGCTTTCTTTAATCTTATTCCGTCATTTTTTTGGTTTGTTATTAAAGTTATTCTAGTATTATCTTTTATGATACAGTTAAAAAGCGTTACCCCAAGATATAGATATGATCAATTAATGAGATTAGGCTGGAAAATATTTCTACCTTTGTCAATGTTCTTGGTTATAGTTCTTGCATGTGTTTTAAGATTTACCAACAGTCTTCCAAATATAGGTTAGGAAATGAAAAATATTACAAAAACTTATAAAATTTTAGATTTTTTATATTCTTTATTGTTAGTTGATATTATTAAGGGTGTTATTTTAACAACAAAGTATATGTTTATTAAAAAATCTGTAACTATTAATTATCCTTATGAAAAATCTAAAGTAAACTATAGATTTAAGGGCGAGCATGCCCTTAGAAGATATGCAAATGGCGAAGAAAGATGTATATCTTGTAAATTGTGCGAGGTTATATGTCCTGCTCAGGCTATTACTATTGAGGGTGAAAAAAGGGCAGATGGTAGCAGAAGAACAGTTCGTTACGATATAGATATGTCTAAATGTATTTATTGTGGCTTATGCGAGGAAGCATGTCCTGTTGATGCAATTGTTGAGACAATGAACGTTGAGTTTGCAACAGAAACAAGAGAAGAATTGTATTATAATAAAGAAAAATTATTACAAAATGGAGACAGATGGGAAGTATATTTATCTGAAAAACTAAAGGTAGAAGCTCCATATGTATAATTAAATGCTTTGTTGTGGTTTTTATAAAAAATAGTATAATTAATCTTAACTGGTAATTAAAATGATAGAAAGTATAATGTTTTATGTTTTTGCTACTTTTATAATAATAGGAGCATGTGCCGTAATTTTGTCTAAAAATCCCGTTTATTCGGTATTAGCCTTAATTTTCACTTTCTTCAATTCTGCAGGAATTTTTGTATTGCAAAAAGCTGAATTTCTTGCTATGACTTTAATAATAGTGTATGTTGGTGCAGTGGCTATTTTGTTTTTATTTGTTGTAATGTTTATAAATTTAAAGTCTGTAGAAGCAAGGAAGTATTATAAAAGTCAATTTGTTTTTGCCGTTATAATTACGGTGCTTTTAGGTGTAGAGCTATTTGTTATGATTAAATCTGGATTAATAGAATTTACAAGTAGTGTTGTTTCAAATGCAGGGGATACTGAAAACTTATTAGATATAAAAAGATTGGGAATAGTTTTATTTAACAATTACTATTATGTATTTATATTATCTGGAATATTGCTAACGGGAAGCATGATAGGAGCTGTGGCTATTATAGGTAGGGAAACCACTAATAATCATAAGCAGAATATTGCGGTGCAAAATTATGCAGATAAAGCTAATACTGTGAATTTAGTGAAAGTGAGCAACGAAGAAGGGATTAAATAGTTATGGAAATTACTTTGTTACATTATCTTGCTTTGGCAGGTCTTTTGTTTTTAATTGGTATTTTAGGCATTTTATTAAATAGAAGAAACTTAATCTCTCTAATAATGTCTATAGAGCTTATAGCATTAGCAATTAATATTAATTTTATAAGTTTTTCTAACTATCTAAATGATATTAAAGGTCAAGTATTTGTATTGTTTGTTCTTACTGTTGCTGCATCTGAAATTGCCATCATGTTAGCTGCACTGGTGATTTATTTTAGTAAAAACAAAAATATTTGGATAGATGATAACGTAAGTGATTTAAGAGGATAGTGGTATGAGTTTGCTGATTTTAATATTACCTTTAGTGTCGTTTTTAATTACTAGTGTAATGAGCTATTATGTTTTTAAAAATAATAATAAAGTTTTAAATTTTTTATCTTGGTTAACTAGCATATTGTTACTAGGAGTATCATTTGTTACTGCTTTTTTTATGTTGTTGCAAGTGGTTAAGTCGGAAAACCCTATAGTTGTTCACTTGTTTGACTGGTTTACATCGGGTAATATATATATAAATTTATCTGTATACTTTGATGTTTTAACATTGGTTATGTCTACACTAGTATGCTTCATATCTTTGTTGGTACATATTTATTCTTATTTTTATATGTCTCGTGATGAAAACTTGGCTAGATTTTTATCTTACCTAAGTTTGTTTACGTGTTCTATGATTTTTCTAGTAACTTCTAGCAATTTAATGCAAATGTTTATTGGTTGGGAAGCTATTAGTTTTTGTTCATACTTGTTAATTGTTTTCTGGCATAATGAAGATGAACCTGTGCGTGCCTCTACTAAAACATTTATTATTAATAGATTTGCTGATATTGCTTTTATTTTAGCAATGTTTACTACTTTATCATTATTTGGTAGTTTAAATTTTGTAGATATTTTTAAAAGTTTACCAACATTGGCTAGTAAAACATTCTCTGTTTTAGACTTTGAAATTCCACTAATCAACTTAATTTGTATTTTATTTACAATTGCAGCTTTTACTAAATCTGCACAAATAGGATTTCATATTTGGTTGCCAGAAGCAATGGAAGCTCCAACGCCTGTTTCAGCACTTCTACATGCTGCTACAATGGTAACTGCAGGAATTTTTCTAATTGTAAAATTATCTCCATTGTTTGAAATTTATAATTTTAGTGCTAATATTATATTGGTTGTTTCAGGTTTTACGGCTTTATATTCTGCAATTGTTGCTTGTAAACAAAATGATATTAAAAAAATTATTGCTTATTCTACAATATCACAATTATCATATATGTTTTTGGCAATTGGGGTTGGAAGTTATAACGCAGCTGTTTTTCATCTAGTAAACCATGCTTTTTTTAAAGCCTTATTGTTTTTATCTGCAGGGGCTATTATTCATTTTATGTCTGGAGAGCAGAATGTGAAAAAAATGGGTAATTTATGGAGAAAAATGCCTGTTGTATATGTATGTATGTGGATTGCTAGTTTAGCTTTAATTGGTTTTCCAGGTTTCTCTGGATATTACTCTAAAGAATTAATATTAGATTTATTACATAACAACAGTGATAATGGTTATGTTCTTTTTGCTTATTATTGTGCTATTGCTGGAATTTTTTTCACTACTTTTTATTCTTTAAGATTGATACTTTATGTATTTCATGGTAAGGAAGAAGAAAAACAAATCTATCATCATAATTCTTTAGGAATGTCTTTTATTTTGGTTATTCTAGCTGTATTATCTGTATTAAGTGGTAAATTTTTGTTTGAAAATTTTGTGGGAGAAAACGTAATTAGTTTTTGGAAAAATTCTATTTTCATTGCAGATGAAGTTAATCATAATGAAACAGAAACAAACGTTGGTTTATATTCACTAATTATTATTGCTTGTTCTACTATTATTGCTTATATTCTATATATCAGAGATAGAAGTTTTGTTAATAAACTAGCTAGTACTTTTCCTTTATTAAATAATTTTTTATTTAAAGGAATGTACATAGACTGGATTTATGATGTATTAATGGTTAGATTTTTTAGATTTTTTTCTAAATCTTTAGGAAAATTTGATGATAAAGTATTAGATCAATATGGTCCAAATACTGTGGCTGGACTAACATTTAGATTATCAAAATTGTTTAATAAAACACAAAACGGTTATTTGAATGTTTATGCAATTGTTATGTTAGTTGGTTTTTTAATGCTTTTAACGTATTGTTTTATTATTTTTAGGGTGTAGAGTTATGTTTTCTATTACTATGTTATCTTTTTTAATATTTTTGCCTATAATAGCAGTTTTTATTATTCTAACTATGCGTGGAGATAAGGGATTAATTAATAAAAATATAAAGTATATTACTACTTTAACTTCTTTTATTCATTTTTTTCTTTGTTTATATTTATTGTTTAGTTTTAATAAAATTAATTATAACTATCAATTTGTAGAACTAATACCTTTAATGCCTAGTATAGAATTCAGCTATTATCTTGGTCTTGATGGTATTTCTTTAATATTTTTATTATTGTCTAGCTTTTTAATGCTTTTTGTATTAGCTACACACAAGTATGATGATGAAAATAGTAAAGTATATGCTGTTTCTATGTTGTTAATTCTTTCAGGAGCTACAGGAACTTTTGTATCTTTAGATATATTATTATTTTATGTGTTTTATGAAGTATCAATTATTCCCGTTTTCTTTTTAATGGGTATTTTTGGGAATGGCAATAAATTTTATGCCACTTTTAAATTCTTTTTATATACAGTATTAGGCTCTATATTTATGATTGTATCTATTATAACTATGATTTATTTAGCTCAAAGTTCTTCTATATCTGTATTGAATAATTTTGTATTTAAAGAAGAATATCAATTATTTTTGTTTATTGGTTTGTTTATTGCATTTGCTGTTAAATCTGCAGTGTTCCCTTTTCATACTTGGTTACCTGATACTTATAATAGTTCTAGTATGTCTACTAACATTCTATTGTCGGGAATTTTAATGAAATATGGTGTATATGGTTTTATTAAGTTTGTATTGCCAATTTTCCCAGTAATTATAGGAGAATACTTATGGGTTATTTACACACTATCTTTAATTTCTTTAATTTATGCAGGTGTTATTGCTGTAACTCAAGACAATATAGTTAAGCTATTTTCTTACCTATCTATTTCACATATGGGATTAATTGTTGCTGGTTTGTTCTCGGGAACTTATCAAGGTTTAGAGGGTGCTATTTATCAAAGTGTTAGTCATTCTATATTTATGGCAGGAATATTTTTTAGTTTCTTACTTTTGCAAAACCGCTTACATTCTAACAGTTTAAAAGATTTTAGAGGTTTAGCCAATGTAATGCCTTTGTTTGCAACATCTTTTATGGTATTATCTTTGGCGGCTATTGCTTTCCCTTTAACTAATAGTTTTATTGGGGAAATATTATTACTACTAGGAATTTTTCAAAATAATAGAATTTTTGCTGTTTTATTTTCATTTTCTGTATTAATTAGTGCTTGCGTGGTAGTTATATTTAATGCTAAATTTCTTTTTGGTAAAAGTTCTGAGTATGTAAAACACTTTAAAGAACTTTCTTGGGGAGAATTATTTCCTTTGGTAATTATATCGTTCTTAGTTATTGCCATGGGGGTATATCCTGATATGTTTTTAGATATTATTCATACCACTGTGAATAATATATTAGAACAATTTAATAATGGATTAGTAATTAAAGATGGAATATATGAAATTCATGAGTAATTTCATTAAAATATTAAAATTATATATAGGTTGATTAATGAGTAATATAAGTGTATCTAGTTTTATAATTGCAATTCCAGAAATATATTTGTTGGCAGTTGCTTTTATTATATTTTTATTTGGAATTATAAAAAATATTAAGGATTACAATAGTAAGATAGTTTTTTTTAATAAACTATCTCATATTAGTGTATTAGCTTTGGTTTTATCTCTATTTTTAATTTATACAATTGGAGATACCTACGTTGAAACAATGCATGGGTTATTTATTATATCGCCTATAATATATTTATTTAAATTTGTAATAGTTCTTACAACAATATTTTTATTAGTTTTATCTAGAAGATTCATAATTAGCAACGGTATTTGTGATTATGAGTATATTGTATTAACCTTATTAATGTTATTTGGCAATATGACTTTGGTTTCTAGCAATGACTTTATGTCGTTATATGTATCTTTAGAACTAGCTACTATCTGTATATATTGTTTAATGTTTTTAACAAAATTAGACCCTAAAGCAAATGAAGCAGGCATAAAATATTTAATACTTGGTTCAATTGGTACCGCATTCTTATTATATGGTATTTCATTATTATATGGTTGGACTGGTTCTACTAATTTTATTGTTATTAAAAATTATTTACAAGTTCATAATAGCAATTGGATACTTATTATATCATTAATTATGATTATTATTGGTATGGGCTTTAAATTATCTTTGGTTCCGTTCCACATGTGGACTGTAGATGTTTATAAAGGTAGTAATTTAGCAGTTACTTTATTATTAAGTACAATATCAAAAATGGCTATATTGTTCGCTTTAATTCGTATTTTGTGGGAACCTTTTTTCTATATTTCTAATCAGTGGCAACATATTATGCAGTTGTTAATTTTCTTATCTGCTATTTTAGGCTTTGTTGCACTGCTTTATCAGAGTAATTTAAAATCTTTTATTGCCTATAGTTCTATTGCGAATATGTCTTATATTTTAATGGCAATACTAACTCCTAATAAAATTGCAATATTAGATATATTAATATATATAGTAGCTTATTCTTTAACATTAATTGGTTTTGTTGGTGTGGTAATGTTATTGAAAAAAAATAATAAACAAATTGAAAGTATTCATGATTTAAAGGGATTGTATTACATGCACCCATATTTATCATTTACATTAACAGTGTTCTTATTTTCTATGGCTGGTTTACCAATAACTACAGGATTTTTCGGTAAAATTATGATTCTTTATAGTGCTATTAAAGGAGAATATTATTATATGGCTACTATACTAGCTTTGCTTAGTGTTGTTGGTATGTATTTTTATTTAAAAGTTGTAAAAACTATCTATTTTGAAAAACCTGAAAAACTAGAAGATTATGCTGTTGCTCAAAAGGGATCATTAGATATTAATATTACTTTATCTTTGATTGTACTTTTTGTTCTTGGGTTTATGTTATTTATTAATCCATTAACAACGCTTTTAGATCATTTAATAGTGATATTTTAATGCTTATAGTTTGTTTTGATGATATACATAGCACAAATAGTTATTCTAAAAATATTATAACTACAGGTAATGTTGGTAGCTTGCCTGATTCTTTTGTAGTTCTTGCTAATAATCAAAGCAGTGGTATAGCTAAATATAATAAAGAATGGAATTCATTTGCAGGTAATTTGCATTTTAGTTTAAATACTAAAATTGATGCTAATTTTTTAAGTACTAAGAATATTGGTATTTATTCTTTATTGGTAGGCATTGCAATTAGAGACACTATGTTATTGTATTTAAAAAATAATGTTAATATACTCTATAAATGGCCTAATGATATTATAATTAACAATGCAAAAATTTCAGGAACTTTAATAGAGGTAGCACAAGATAGAAATTTTAACAATTATTTAATAACAGGGGTAGGATTAAACCTAGTACAAGCTCCAATAATAAGTAATTATAAAACTATTTCTGTTTTAGAGATAGAAAATACAAAAATTAATATTATAGATTTTGCAAAAAATTTAGTAAGCAATATAGCTTTTTATGTAGATAATTATTTAGAAAAAAGGTCTCAAGATATTATTAATTTATGGCTAAATAACGCTTATGGCTTAAATAAAAACATTATAATAAAAACACGTAATATGCAAGCCACAGGTCTTTTTCAAGGATTAACAGAGGAAGGCTACATTATTTTAAATAATGATGGTACAACAACAATATTTAATGTTGGCGATGTATGGTTGTTGTAAATTTTCAAAGGATTCAAAATGGTAAAAGATAGAATGTCTTTTTCCGCATTAGGCGGATTAGGCGAAATAGGTTTAAATTGTTATTTATATAATATTTTTAATGATAAAGTTTCAGAATATTTAATGGTTGATTTAGGAATGGGTTTTAAAGATGGTGCATTAACCTCTATAGAAACTTTTTATCCTGATGTTCGTTTTATGGAACAGTTAAAACAAGAAATTAAAGGCTTATTAATTACACATGGTCATGAAGATCATATTGGTGCGATAGCCCATTTGTGGCAATTTATTGAATGTCCTATTTATGCTACAGCATTTACAGCTGATTTAATTCGTGAAAAATTAAAAGAATATCACCTAGATGGTAAAGTAAATATAATAGTTGTTGATAAAAACAAATATTATAAAATTGGTAAATTTGAGGTGAAGTGGTTAACAATTCATCATTCAATTCCAGATAGTAATATTATTGTAATGAAAACTCCTTTGGGTAATATTGTTCACAGTGGAGATTTTAAACTTAATTATGGAGATCAT
>CANHGT010000016.1 GCA_947460385.1 Alphaproteobacteria bacterium | reverse complement strand
TATTAGATGAGACCATAGGAATGCTGAACTTCAAGCAATCTATTTTATCTTTAGTTTCTATTTGTTAACTATCTTTATATTTTGTTATGAATTTTCCTTGCTTTTGTGTAACCAACAATTGTATAATAAAAATCGTGGCACAATACTCTTACTATAACCATAGGATATACAATGAAATACGTAAGCTTTATTATACTATTATTAGTATGTTTGCTACATGGCAAGCTTTATGCTAATACCCCAACAGGATTTTTCCTAAGTGTGGGTGCAGGTCCAACATTCTCCCCTGCTAAAATGAAATTACATACTGATACTACTATAGATATACACATAATAGATGGCATATGTCAGGGTGCAGATGGTTGTGAAATGGTCTTGGGTGCACTTGGAGTACCTTATATACCACCAATCTCATATTCAAATGATGATGAATTTACCAGTAAACCAGGGGTTGTAATGCCCGAATTTGCCTTTGGTTATGAATGGGCATCTTGGGGGTTTATATCTTCCTTTGATTATAGCCACATGGAATTTATTAATAAAAACAAAAAAGTTCCTTTTGGTAATGTTAAAATGATTAAACAAGATATTAATAACATTTTGCTAGGTGGCTATTATAAAGTAAATGTATGGAAAGATTTTACTCCATTTATAGGTGGTGGTTATGGGCTATCATTATATGAGCTTAATGTGTTAGTACAAGGTAGCAATACAGATACAAGGCAAACCGTAGGCAATAGTATGGTATATATGAACACAGGGGTGCAGTATAACATTAATAGTAATTTTGGTATTATGTTAGAATATAAATTCATTCATAAGTTAGCCGACCCCGTGCATACAGAATACATGGAACCTGTTCCTTTAATTGCATCTGTTACCGTTGATGCCACTATTAAAGAACCAAATAGTCATCAAATACTATTTAAAGGTAAATACTACATACAACAAGCTAGTAGCAGTTAAAAATAACCCCTACTATCAATTCAAAATAAATAGAGGGTATTCCTAAAGAATATCCTCTTTTTAATGTATACAACTTTTCTAAAAACATAAATATTAGCTATACAATTGCAAAAATATGTAATATAAGGTAATATAATCTATAACAAATAAGAACTATAAAGTATTATTTTATATAGACTGTCATACAAAAAAACACAAGGATCACACAATGAAAAATTATCAAGTTAGCTTAATATTATTCCTTATGGTAATTCTACTATCAGGTCAAAATTTATCTGCAGGCTTTATAAAATTAGGTGGCGGAGCAAATGCTACAAATGGTGGAACAGGAACTTTAATTAATTTTGAGGGGGCTACAAATATTACAGAAAATTTTGCTTTGGGAGTATCCCTTGAAACGGCCGTTAATGGCAAGGGTAATAATCCACTAGGAGGCATTAATTACTTAATAGACATAGCAAAAACTAGCGATTTTAGTAACATAGATGTTTCTAATGCCCCCGGAATTAGTAATTTTACAGCAGGCTATGTAAATTTATACTACGATATTAATGCACCAAGGGGGCTTTATGCCTTTGGAGGCTTAGGTTATGGCATGCATGTTCAGGTAAAAGACAGCGTAGCCTTTTTGCAAGAGGCAATGAACATGTTTGAAGATTATCAAAATGGTGATATGAGCCTTGATGACTTACTTAATTCGCAACAATTCAAAGATGCTTTAAATAATTTAGCTAATAATCGTGAAGATATGGAAGATTTATTGGGCATTCTTAATTTAGGTGATTTAATTACTTATTTTGATGATCCTGCTAGCATTAACGATCTCTTTAATAACAAAGATGAATTTAAAAATGTAATGGATCGCATTAAAAATAGTTTAAATGAAAATGGTACTCCGCAAGTACAAAATGTTTTGTGCGACGTAGTTTTCAAGTGTCAACAAGCTGTAGCGTATCAAGCTGGTATTGGGTACGACTTAGCAATATACAAGGCATTAGGCATAGACTTTTATGGTAAAATGCAAGGGCTTGTAGTAAAAGAAGCACCTATTTTTACAGTGGGAGCAAATTTAATTCTAAAGTGGTAAGTAAATGTATAATAAAGAAAATATAAGAGAGCATATTCTTGTTTTTGATATTGAAACAGTACCCGATGATACCTCTGCATTAAATTTAATTAATGACAATTTAGACACACTAGAATCCCGCAGGGAAGCATTAGTTAATTATCATTTAGGGGTTACAAAGGGTGCTAATGATTTTTTAAGACAACCGTTTCATAAAATTGTTGCAATTAGTTTTTTACATTGTAAAGTTGTGCTAGATGAAGAAGGATATGAATCTTATATTTTCAAAGATTTACGTAGCTGGTCTATAGATAAATTAAGCGAAGAAGAAATAGTTAGCAATTTTTTTGCCACAATAGATAAACTAAATCCAAGACTTATTAGCTTTAATGGTAGAACTTTTGATGTGCCAGTGTTAAAATATAGGGCGATGAAATATGGTATTAGTAGCTTAGGATTCTATAAAACAGGCAATAAGTATGAAAGTTATAGTCATCGTTATTCTACTTTATGGCATGTAGATTTACTAGATGTACTTTCTGATTTTGGTTTATCTGCTCGCATTAAATTGAATGAAGTATGTTCAATTTTAGGTTTTCCGGGTAAATTTGGGGTTGATGGCTCTAAAGTTTCAGAAATGTACGACAAAGGTGAAATTAATGCTATTGCCAATTATTGTGAAACAGATGTTCTAAATACTTATTTAGTGTATTTAAGACACTGTTTACATTCTTGTAAAATTAATGATATCTCTTATGAACAGGCAATATCTAGTGTGGTAGATTTTATTGCAAAAAACACCACAAAACAGTATTTACAAGATTTTTATCAAGAGTGGCTAAAGTCGTCATCATTAGTAAATTCAATTGACTCCATATAGATAAATTATTTTATAAATTAGCTATATACCATAAAAAAAGCCCCATACAATATATTCTGTATAGGGCTTTTTTACTAGTAATATGCAACAAATATTAACTATTTGCTTTCAATATATGCTACCATACTTTGACGATGTAAATCAGAGTATGTGCCAAAAATAGAGTGCATTTCACTGCCAACATTCATAAATCCTTTTGCACCTAAAGCTTTTAGGGCATCTTTATTTACTTTACTTACATCTTTAACTGTAATTCTAAGCCTTGTAATACAAGCTTCTAAATTAACAATGTTTGTAGCACCACCATAAGCAACAACTAATTTTTCACCAATCTCAAGGTCAAGCCCTGTTGTTTTATTAGTAGGTTTTTGTTCCTCTAATTTTTCTTCACGTCCCGGTGTTTTTAAATTAAATACTTTAATAGCAAAAGTAAATACTACAAAATATAGTACGCCCCATGCCAAACCTAAAGGAACTAACATCCAACCATTGGTAGATTTAGAATATAAAACAATATAATCTACTAAGCCTTGAGAAAAAGTAGCACAATGATGAATATCAAAAGATAAAGCTACAATAGAACCCAGTGTAGCCAAACAAGCATGTATTAAATACAATACAGGAGCCACAAACAAGAATGAAAATTCTATTGGCTCGGTAATACCTGTAATAAAAGATGTTAAAGCCGCTGAAATCATAATAGATGCAACAACTTTTTTGTTTTCAGGTTTGGCAGTATAAATCATAGCCAAAGCAGCACCCGGTAAACCATACATCTTAAATAAATAAGAACCTGCTAAATTACCAGCAGTTGGATCACCAGCCAAATATCTAGCTATTTCTCCATGTACAACTTGCCCAGTAGCAGGATTCACATATTCACCAATTTGAAAGAAGAAAGGTACATTCCAAACATGGTGTAAACCCATAGGAATTAATAATCTTTCAATAAAGGTATACAATGGAAAAGCAATTAATGGGCTCTGATACGCTGCCCAATTAGAAAACACTTCAATTCCACCACCAATTGGTTTCCAAATAAATACAAAAACTATACCTAAAAGCAATGATGCACATGAAGTAACAATAGGAATAAAACGACGTCCAGAAAAGAATGCTAAAAATTCTGGTAACTTAATGCCATTGTATCTATTATAACAAATTGCGGTTATTGCCCCTATTGCAATACCACCTATTACCCCTGTATCAACTGTTTCAATTCCTAGTGCCGAACCTACAGGCATTCCAATCATTTTAGCAACTACACCCATTGTAGCCAAGAAAACAACATAACCTACCACAGAAGCTAAGCCTGCAGTACCATCATTTTTAGAATAAGCTATAGCTGTAGCTATTGCAAACATTAAAGGCAATATACCAAAAATTGAACCACCTGCAGCCGCCATTACTTCAGACACTTGATGTGGAATAAATGGTAAGCTTGCCGTACCCAAGCCCAAAAACAACCCCGCAACAGGTAATACAGCCACAGGCAACATAAATGCTTGCCCTACTCTTTGCAAATTAGAAAGAAAACTTGCCATAATTAATCACTCCTTTATTCATTTATATATTAAAAAAGTATTTCTACTATATAGAAGTGTATATCATTAGATTTTACAAATCAATTGTTATTTTTTACAAATCAAATGTTATTTATGTTGTAAGAGATGTTGTACTTGTGATACAAAATAAAGTCTTTGCTTTCTTGCAGAAAATTATTTATAATGCTATCATCTAATTTGGTAACATGTTATTAATTAAAAGAACTGTAACATGTAAGCTAAAATAATTTATTGGGAGTTTAATTTTAATGGCTGTAAAAATGCGTTTAGCTCGTTGGGGAGCAAAAAAGAAACCTTACTATCATATCGTTGTTGCAACAGATAAATCTCCAAGAGATGGTAAACATATTGAAGTTGTAGGAAAATATGATCCTATGAAAAGTAAAGATGATGCAACCAGATACACCCTCAAAGAAGAAAAAGTAAAATATTGGTTGTCTAATGGGGTTATACCAACTGATTCGGTATATAAAATATTAGCTAAGTTTAATTTAGTTGAAAAAAAATCTTATCCTGTACAAACTAAAAAAAGTTTGCCAAAAGCTAAAGCACAGGAAAGATTGAAAGCTGAAGCATCTAAACAAGCCACAGAAGCTTCATCAGAAGTTCCTGTAGCTGAATAAGCTTCCAGTAGCCAAGTTGCTTAATACATGAATAGTACTTCTGTTAATAAATTAATTTTAGTAGCAAAAATAGTAGCTACGAAGGGACTAAAAGGAGAGGTTAAAATTAAATCTTTCCTAGAAACCCCTGATTCTATATTGGAATACGATTTGAAAGATAAAAATGAAAAAATTTATCAAGTAGAATCGTTTTACGAACACAAGAATTTATTAATAGCAAAAATTATAGGCTACAATTCCATAGAAATGGTAGAACCATTAATTAACAAAGAATTGTACATATATAGAGAAGAGCTACCGCAAATAACTGCAGAAGATGATACTTATTATCATGTAGATTTAGTAGGTCTTCAAGTATTTAATGAAAACAATGTTAATATAGGTACTGTTGTATCTGTATATGATTTTGGGGCAGGAGATATTTTAGAAATAGAAACTACGCAAAAGACCAAATTTATGCTAGAACTTACTAAAAAGAATTTTCCTGTAATCAATATCAAAGAAAAATTTGTACAAGTTACAATGCCTGAAGAAATCATTGCAAATGAAAATATTGATACATAATCTTTATGAGTCTTGAAATGTCTAAGGTATTCAATATAACCATTCTTACCTTATATCCTGAAGTTTTTCCCGGTTATTTAGGCTTCTCTTTACTAAAAAAAGCCCTAGATAAAAATATGTGGAGCTTGCAAGTAATTAATATTAGAGACTTTTCTACAGATAAATATAAAAAAGTAGATGATTATGTTTTCGGCGGTGGTAAAGGCTTATTACTAAAGCCCGATGTTTTAGGCAAAGCTATAGACTACGCCCTTGCTAATGGTGCATCAAAAAATTTAATATATCCAAGCCCACAAGGTAAACAATTTAATCATTCAATTGCCCAAGAATTTTCTACAATTAATGGGCTAACCTTTATTTGTGGACATTTTGAAGGAATAGACCAAAGAATTATTGAAGCATACAACATTATGGAACTATCCTTAGGTGATTACATTTTATCGGGCGGTGAGTTAGCATCAATGATAATTATAGATTCTACTTTACGTTTGCTTCCAAATATGATAAACTCTCATGAGTGTACTGTTGAAGAAAGTTTTTCAAACTATCTTTTGGAATATCCTCAATATACAAAACCTGCTAAGTGGCAACCTAGTTTTAGTTCTACCCCTATGGAAGTTCCTGATGTTCTTATTTCAGGAGATCATGGGAAAATAAAGCAATGGCGAACAAAACAAGCAGAAATAAAAACTAAAAAGATTCGTCCTGATTTATGGGACTTATATAAATATCATAATCAATAAACGGAGTTTATTATGAGTTTGGTACTACAAAATTTTGAACAGAAACAAATAGAAAAATTAACTGCAGGTAAAACTTATCCTCAGTTTGGTTCTGGTGATACACTGAATGTACGTGTTAAAATTGGTGATCGCTTTCAAAATTATGAAGGTGTTTGCATAGCAATAAAAAATAGAGGTCTTCATAGTGCTTTTACCGTAAGAAAATTATCTTCTGGGGAAGGCGTAGAAAGAGTATTTCCATTATATAGCCCTAATGTAGATTCTATTACAGTTGTAAGAAAAGGTAAAGTTAGAAGAGCTAAATTATACTATTTGAAAGATCGTGTAGGTAAATCTGCTAAATTAAGAGAAGATACTACAGGTTATAAAGCAAAATTTAAAAAATAATCATGAAATTAAATGTGGCAATAGTAGGTGCTAATAAACGCTCTGCTAGTGATTTGTTTGATGAGTTATTAATAAGAGAATTTCCCTTAGATAATATTTTTGCATTAGGAGTTGAAGAAGCTGTTGGCAAAAAAATTAAATTTGGGGAAGACCAAACTTTAACCATTTTAGATACACACTCTTTTGATTTTTCTACGGTAGACATTGTTTTCTTCTTAGATAATACATCTTTAGGTGAAAAATATATACCGCAGGCAGTTGAAAAAGGTGCTTTAGTTATAGATAATAGTGGTGCTTATAAAGATGATTTTCAAGTACCACTTGTTATACCTGAAATTAATATCCACGATCTACCTTATTACAAAAACAAAGGTATTGTTAGCAATCCGAATTGTACAACCACATTAATGCTATTAGCACTTGCTCCATTGCACCATGAATTTATTATTCATAGAATTTTTGTAGCCACATATCAAGCAGTTTCAGGAGCGGGAAATGATGCTCTTGAAGAGTTGTTTGAACAAACACGTGGCATTTATTCCCAACAACATGTATCAAAAACGAAAAGTGTTTTTACCAAACAAATTGCCTTTAATATTATTCCACATATTGGTGAATTTTTAGAAAATGGTAACACCCAAGAGGAACAAAAATTAGTTAATGAAACTAAAAGAATTATTTCTCCTAATATAGATGTTTTTCCTACTTGTGTTAGGGTTCCTGTTTTTGTATCACATTCTATGGTGTTAAATATTGAGTTTGCCCATGAAATTAACGAGGAGCGTATTAAAGAGATATTATATAGTAATCCTAATATTGCCGTGGTAGATCATAAAGCAGATGAAGGCTATGTAACCCCTCATGAAGTTGCAGGTGAAGATAAAGTATATATAAGTCGTATCCGCATTGATAACAACCATAAAAATATGCTTAGCTTATGGCTAGTGGGCGATAATTTAAGACGTGGCATTGCTATTAATATGATAAAAATTGCTGAAGAAATCTTAAAAATACCTACTGAATAAAACATGCACCTAAATAATACCAGAAGAAAAGATATAGATGGCTTAAGAGCTATTGCTATATTTTCTGTGGTTATATACCATTTAAAGAATCGTTGGTTATTTGGGGGATTTTTAGGGGTAGATATTTTTTTTATTTTATCTGGTTTTCTTATTACACAAATACTAATGCAAAACAATTTTAGTATATCTAGCTTTATATTAAATAGAATCAAAAGAATCATTCCTGCTTTATTATTTATGTTAATAGCATGCACTGTTATAGCTATTAATATTTATACAAAAGCAGAGTTACAACAAATTGTTAAGCCTTTACAACAATCTTTAATGTTTATTTCAAATATTTATTATAATAATGAACAAATTGCTTATGAAATACAAAGTTTCTTTAATCCATTTTTACATTTATGGTCATTATCTTTAGAAATTCAATTTTATTTTCTGTTTAGCATCTCTATATTAATGATAAAAAAATACCTACCCACATACAGTTTATATAATATGTGCCTAATTATATTTATTATATCTTTGTTTATTGCAAGTTGGCTTGTTAATAAAAATATTGTTTTTATTGCAGAATATAAGATTCATCTTAAAAACAACTCTACAGCTTTTTTTCTTATATATCCTCGTTTATGGGAATTTATGGCAGGCGTTTTAGTATTTTTTATTAGCAAAGATATTCCACAAAATAAAAAAATAGGTAATCTGTTAGGATTATTAGGAACAGCGATACTAATATACTCTTTAATTTTTACAAGATTTTATCTAAGTGGTGGGCTTTTTACCTGCACCATTGTAATATCTATAGTGTGCATACTGTTAGCTTATAATTTTCACAACAAAAATTATATAAGTGAATTTTTAGCAAATAAATTTTTTGTATTTTTTGGGCTAACTTCCTATTCATTATATTTATGGCATATTCCTATTATTGCCTTTGCCAAACAAATTTATAACCAACCACTGAATGTAACTCAATTATTCATATTAGCCCTATTAAGTATTTTTTGTGCTATATTTTCTTACTATATCATAGAAAAACCATTTAAAAAGTACAATCTAGGAATAAAACAGACTCAAATGCAAATTGTATTGTGGTTAGCCCTATTTTTAAGCATATCCTATGCTATGAATTTGCTAGTAAGCACAAAACTCAACAAATTAAAAACTCTTGATAACACTGAGACAATAATGTATTGCAATATTTTAGATAATCTTGCTAATGAACAAAGTCTTAGCGAACAATGTATAGTAAAATATTTAGGAAGCAATATAGACGCCCTATTAATTGGCGATTCTATGACCCATAATTATTACTATGTAATGAAAAATTTTTTTAGCACCTATAAAACTAATCACCAAATACTATTTACAGGAGGTGGGCGAGATGGCGGAACTTTAGCCACATCGTTTCATATATACATGGAGAAACTGAATAATATTTTAAATAACAATAAAATTAAAATCGTATTCATAGCGGTTTCATTCCTAGACTCTAAAAACGGACTACAGCCCTATGTATTAGATATGTTAAGGGCACTAAAAAATAGAAATATTAATAAAATAGTATTGTTAGGACAAACACCCGTTGTGGATAATAATATGTATATAGATAAAACAATGCCATTGTTTAGATTAAAACTGAACAATTATCAAGATAGAATGCAACTAAATAATTATGTGGCTATAGAAAACACAGACAATATAAATATCAATGTAGATGAGACACTTTATAATGTAAAAGGTAATTTTAATAAAAATGCCGAAATAAGAAGAAAGATTGCCGAAAAAATCATAGCAAATAAATATCATTTATTGTACATAGATCCAACACAATATATTAATTTAAGCAATCTGAACAATATTTTTGCAGATTCCTTACATATGAGTTATAAAGGACAAACGATATTTGCAAAGAATATTAAACATGATTTTAATAATCAGGTATATAAATATTTTATCAATAACAATGTACAAAAATAGATTTGTAGCAATATAGCTATCTGTCTTTAGTATGAAACAACTTGCACTTACTTATTTCTAGTGTACAATTAACATAACTTGTATATACAACAATAACTAATAAAGGTTTATAGTGAAATTTTTAGATTCAGCTAAAATTTATATCAAAGCAGGCAACGGTGGTCGTGGCAGTGTATCATTTCGTAGGGAAAAATTTATTGAATTTGGTGGGCCAAATGGTGGTACGGGCGGGCATGGAGCCGATGTGTATTTTGAAGCAACTGAATCACTGAATACACTTATAGATTTTAGATACAAACAACATTTTATGGCACAAAATGGTGCAGGCGGTCAAGGGAAAAATAAAAGCGGTGAACAAGGCAAAGATTTAATTATTAAAGTTCCTGTTGGCACTGTTATTATGAATGAAGATAAAACTGAGGTATTATTTGATCTTACTACAAATGGTGAGCGTGTACTATTTTTAGAAGGTGGCATGGGAGGGCGTGGTAATGCTAGTTTTAAAAGCTCTACCAATAGGGCTCCACGTTTTGCACAACCAGGTGTGGCAGGGGAAGAAATATGGGTATGGTTAGAGTTAGAAGTAATAGCCGATGTAGGGCTTATTGGTTTGCCAAATGCAGGAAAATCTAGTTTAATAACATCTATTACGAATTCTAAATCTAAAGTAGCCAACTATGCTTTTACTACTTTAAAACCTCATCTTGGGGTATTAGATATTTATGATAATCAAATTATTATAGCAGATTTACCAGGACTAATAGATGGAGCTAGCGATGGGCTTGGGCTTGGCACCCAGTTTTTATCTCATATCAAGCGTTGTAAATGTTTTTTACACATGATTGACGTCTCACAAGATGATGTTGTTACCGCATATCAAATTGTTATTAATGAACTTAAGGAATTTAATGCTGATTTGCTAGAAAAAGAAGAAATTATTGTTCTAAATAAAACAGATCTTATAGATAATGCCACACTAGAGGAAATAAAAGCTGAACTAAGAAAAGTTAGTACATCTAAAATATTTCATATATCTGTATTAAATATGGAAGGCTTAGATGTTTTAAGTAAAGCACTCTATGAATTATATCAATCATTTAAGCCTCAAGTTATTGAATCTAATACTTGGAGCCCAATTTAAAAATTGTCGCCCAAGTATATTTCTTTAACATCTTTATTTTGCAGAATTTCTTCATGGGTACCTTCAAACAGTATCTTGCCATCATATAAAATATAAGCCTTATCTATAATGCTTAAAGTTTCTTTTACATTATGATCGGTAATTAAGACCCCTATACCCTTATTTTTTAAAGAGGCAATCAATCCTCTTAAATCTCGCACAGCAATAGGATCTACCCCAGCAAATGGTTCATCTAACAATACAAATGTAGGATTTGAAGCAATAGTACGGGCAATTTCAACTCTACGACGCTCACCCCCTGACAGGGCAAGGGCAGGAGATTTACGAATATGCCCTATATTAAATTCTTCAATAAGAGAATCTAAGCGTATTTTACGTTCTTTTTTATTTTTATAATATAACTCTAAAATACAATCAATGTTATCTTCTACATTCATACTACGAAAAATTGATTGATCTTGTGGCAAGTAACCCAGCCCCATATGAGCCCTTTTATACATGGGATATGAAGTTATAGACTGATCATTTAATAGCACATCGCCTACCTCAGGATATAACATACCTGCTATAATATAAAATAAAGTAGTTTTACCCGAACCATTAGGACCAAGCAAAGCACATACTTCCCCCGACACCATGTTAGCATTAATACCACGTAAAACTTGACGTTTGCCAAAAGATTTTTCTATATCTTTAATTTGTAAATATTGTTTCTGCATTTGTTTGCTTTTATTCCACTGTTATTTTAGTATTAAAATTCTTTTGATTCTTACATGGTATCACTTCACTGTCCCCTGTTAATACATCTATAATAATACGGCAAGCTTTAAGTGTTCCTGAAGAATTATTTAAAGATACATTGTCTTCTACAGAAATACTGTTTTTCTTAGCGTCATAATATGCATAGTTGCCTCGTATTCTACTTTTATTTGCAAGAATAATATCAACTTTATCAAAAGCTTCCATATGCAATAAAGTTTGGTTATTTGCGTCTAACTGTGCTGTGATTAAATTAGAATATATGACACTATGAGAATCCTTTAAAATAATTTTAGGACTACCCCTTAACACACCCAAGTGTTTGTCTACTTGATACTCTAAGCGTTGTTTAGCATAAGCCATAACCATACTATCTTCATAAGTAATATATTTACTAATTGATGTTACAATCATAATGTTTTTTGCCACATTAAAAAAATAACGACTTCCTTTTAAAACTCCTTGACTAGATGTATTAAAAACAAATGGATTCGTTGCCTCTATTGTTTTAAAATTAACAAAAGACTGTTTTTTTAAATTCTCACTCACCTTGTCTAAATTATGAAAGTGCACTACTAAAGCATTAGTTTTTATGATGTTGTCCATATAATTAATAACAATATTCTTATTAATTACTAGAACACCTTTATTTTCTTCAATATGGGCATCACCATCTGCAGTAATAGAGAATTTTACCCCATAAATAGGTGAAAAACATATCAATAAAAATACTATATTGCTATATACAATGCTTCTTAACATACATTTAATCCGTAGAAATCATAGTAAAAGGTCCCTTAACAATTATATTCTCATGATTATAAAAAACAAAGCCACTAGAAACTATATTTATATTCAGATAAACACCCTGAGTATGTGCATTAGAATAAATAATATTACTATTTAAGTCTACTGTAGCACTAGTAAGAAAATAATCTAATTTATTATCACCAAAAATATGTACATTGTTACTTAAAGTTAATATCTTAGTTTTAGCATCAAAGCTACCTATATGAGCATCAACTTTAATATTTTCATTTCTTTTATTTAAAAATAATAGCTTAGGTTTGTCTAAAATAATAGGTACGTCTGTAAAAAAACTCTCCATATAATTAGTTAAGGCATTAGATGATAAATAATATTTTGTTCCCGTATTAGATAAGCCTCTAATAACAAATGGTGCTACGGGAATTTTTATTAATTTTTGTGCTATTAATTGCACCATAGAAAAATGATTAGTATTGATAATTGCATAATAAACTACTATCCAACCAAAAAAGAATGCTACAAGAAATATATTAATAATTAAGATTCCTTTTTTTACAATAGCACTTAATTGTGTATAATTATATTTCTTATAAAAAAACATCTGTTAAGCAACCCCTAAACGCAATAAATCATGCAAGTGAACAATACCAATAGGCTTTTTATTTTCAGTAATAAACAACATGGTAATTTTATTAGCCTCCATAATAGATAATGCTTTGGCAACGTTTGTATCTTGATGTATAGAAAGAAAATTAATATTCATAATTTCATCTACTGATTTATGTAATAAATCTTTATTAATATATCTTCGTAAATCTCCATCCGTTATAATACCAATCATTTCCTGCAAAGCATTAACAACGCCAACACAACCAAAATGATGGGAAGTTATTATTAAAATAGCTTCTTGCATAGACGTATGCTGGGCAACTAAAGGAATTTCATTTGCTTTATGCATAATTTTATTTACAGAAAGCAATTGTTTGCCTAAAGACCCACCTGGGTGGAAGATATTAAAATCTTCGTGGGTAAACCCACGCATGGCTAATAATGTAATAGCAATAGCATCTCCTAATGCCAAAGTATTTGTGGTAGAGGTAGTAGGTGCAACACCTAAAACACACGCTTCATTCACATTAGGCAATAATAACAGATGTGTGCTAACTGTTCCCAGCATACTATCTGCATATTTAGTTATGCCAATAATAGGAATGGAAAATCTTTGTGCATAATTTATAATGGCTTGTAATTCTACAGTATTGCCCGAATTAGATAACATTAAGATAATATCTTCTTTACCAATCATGCCTAAATCGCCATGGGTTGCCTCAGCAGGGTGTACAAAGAAAGCAGGAGTACCTGTAGATGCTAAAGTAGCAGCTATTTTTTTGCCCACATGCCCCGATTTACCCATTCCCGTAACAATAACTTTCTTAGAATCCTTAAATATAGCATTGCAAGCATGGTAGAATGCGTCGCCCAGACTATCTCTAAGGGCTTTTAAACCCTGTAACTCTACATCTAAAACCTGTTGCCCTTGAGCAATAATTTGATCTTTCCTCATAAAGTTCTGCCTTGATAGTATTCAATTAATGATGAAAAATATCATTGTTGTCTTCAAAATGTAAAGAATCTAAAATAACCCTCATTGGTAAAAAATCAAAACATGCTTTTGCTATATGTTGTCTACGTTCTCGTTTCAACATTAACTCTAACTGATGTTTTAGTGGGTGCAAATATAACACATCAGATGCTGCATACCTTTGTTGCTGTTCTGATAGTAAATCGCTTCCCCAATATGAGCTTTGCTGTTCTTTATTTAATTCTATATTAAGTAATTCTTTACATAAATCTTTTAATCCATGCTTATCTGTGTATGTTCTTACCAATTTAGAAGCAATTTTTGTACAGAAAATATTTTCACACATAACTCCTAAATATTGATAGATAGCTAAAATATCAAAACGTGCATAGTGAAAAATCTTTAAGATGGAGCGATCAGCTAATACTCTTTTAAGATTAGGAGAATCATAATCTCCGCTAGTAAATTGTATTAAATGCACATTACGTGTTTCGTCTCTAATTTGTATAAGGCATAAACGATCTCTAGATAATTGTAAACCCATGGTTTCTGTATCAATTGCTAAGATTTTACCTAGTTTTACATCATTAGGTAAATCATTTTTATGAAGAAATATTTTATATTCTGCCACCATAGCCCCTAAGTTTTAATTTATTTATTTAATCTTATTAAAGTATATTGTATATTAATATTATATATTAATAAAATAAAAATAAAAATGAATTTATATAATAAAAAGATTTGTATTTTAGGGCATAATGATTGCTTTGCTAAGGGATTAATAAAACAATTATTGTCTTTGCACACCCAATTACATATATTAGAACAACCATCTCATTTGTTTAATTTAAACAATATGAATTTTTTAGATACCTTGCTATTAAATAAAAATAGTGTTGATGACAATAACATTGAAATCATAAAAGAAGCCGATGTTATTATTAATTTAACATTGTCTCCTACCCCGAACACTTTAGCAAGAAACATTTATCCCATTATTAAATTTAATGAATATCTTGTGAACCATATTCAACCTAATGGATTACTAATACATTTAACTCCACTAATAATAAAAGATTCTTTTTCTGCCTACAATAGTTTATTCCATAATATTAGTACTTCAATTACTCATAAACTAAGCAATTATATCATATTAAATGTAGGACATATCATTGCTAGTGATGATAGCTTTATAAGAGATATTTGTGATTTAATTTATTTAACTAAATCTGCCATGCCTTATGGCAAGCACAGAGTTAGTTTAATTGATAAACAATCATTAATTCTAAGCATAATAAAAATTATTCAGGGTAACAGTAATACAAAAAGCTACGACTTAGCATATGTATCCCAATGTCAAATAAACGATATTGTTTCAATCATTTCTCAGAATATGTGGGGAATAAACAATATAAAAGCATTGCCAACACCTATAATGAAATTCCTCCTTTTTATGAAAAAACATCATTTATATAGCCTAAATAAGAATTATCTTAATACTATTTTACAATCTAAAAAAACATCTGTTAGTACATTAGGTTTGAAAGATTTAGGAATTATACAACCAAGCATAGACTTCATTGTTAATCAAGAATTATCTTACATTCTTAATAACAGAAAGAACCAAATAAACCGTATATAAATAATGAAAAACTTAGAAAATAAAGCAAGTACAGAATCTTCTACCATGTTAACCCCAATTATAGAAGCTCCTTTAAATTGGAGTGCAGATAGCTGGCAAAATTATACCGTAAAACAAATTCCTAAGTACGAAAATCATCAAATGAACCAAGTACAACAGCAACTTAAAGAACAAGAATCCTTAGTCTCATTACAGTCTATCCAATTATTAAAAGATAAGCTACAAAATATTAATGATAGTAACAGCTTTATTGTTCAAATGGGAGAATGTGCAGAAACCTTCTCCCAAAGCACTAAAGAGGACATATCTAGCCGAGTAGATTTTTTTCATAAAGTAGAATCCCTGTTTAACCATCATAATATTATTAAAATTGGTAGAATTGCAGGGCAATATGCTAAACCTAGGTCTGAAACATTTGAAAACATAGATGGCAAAGAGCATATGGTTTACAAAGGAGACATGCTGAATAATTTTGAACATAGCAAATCTCGTGATATTGATGTTACAAAATTACTACAAGCATATCAATGCTCTAAAGATAGTATTTATTATTTAAAACAAGCTGACCCCAGTATTTTTACATCTCATGAAGGCTTAATTCTGCCCTATGAATCGGCACTAACCAAACAATTAAATAATCAATATTTTGCTAGCTCTGCCCATATGCTATGGCTTGGAGAAAGAACTAGATTTATCAATTCAGCTCATATTGAATATTTACGAGGAATTATTAATCCTATTGGTATAAAAGTATCCCATAATGTTGCATTTGATGAATTAACAAATATTATAAAACTGCTGAATCCTAAAAATGAAGGTGGCAAAATAATTTTAATTCATAGATTTGGTGTAAAACATATTAAACAATATTTACCTATCTTGTTATTAAATCTTAAAAAAACCTCACACAAAGTAATTCACATGTTAGATGTTATGCACGGCAATACAATGAATATTAACAATATTAAAACACGCAATATGAGTGATATGACCAACGAATTACAATTTTTTAATTTTATTATTAAAGATAACCACTTAAAATGGGGTGGTATTCACTTAGAAAATACCTATGAAGATGTAACTGAGTGCATTGACAGTGAAATAACCACAAACAAATTACAACATAATTATAAAACTTATTGCGACCCACGTATGAATCACAGACAAACATTGTTTTTTATTAAAAATTTAGTACAATTACTGTAATATATACAACCAACTTATAGCTTTCACTATGAAAAAAGACACCTTAGAACAATATATAGCAAAAAACACCGACAAATATTTCACACACACAAAAAACATTGTGGAACAAAATGGCGATAAAACAGTAGTATACGCATTTTTTATTAGAAAACCAACGGTGTATGCCTGTAAAATAGCTATAGATTTTTTAAAACAAGTAGCGTTAGACTTAAACTTTCAAGTAAATATTTACGAAAATTTTCAAGAAGGCGATAAAGTGGGTGCGGGTGCCCCATTGTTTTATGTACAAGGGAGTTTCACCTATTTATCTGAACTAGAAACACTGTTGTTACAAAAAATTGGCTTACCTTGTTTAAGTGCTTGGCATAGCTACATGATGAGTAAATATTTACCAAATGTAGCTTTTATTTCCATGGTGGCAAGGCATTGTACTGGCGAAGAAATGCTAAGGCTATGTGAATATGGAGTATCAACAGGTTCTAAATCTGCTCAAAAAGAAGGGACAAAAGGGTTTATTGGTGGTAGTACAGATTTATGTGCAGACCTTTTTAATACAAGTGGAGGATTAGGTACTATGCCCCACTCTTTAATTGGTTATGCAGGCTCTACCCTTGATGCTGCAAAAATGTATGTAGATAGTGTTAATGCAAAGGCTATGACTGTTTTAGTAGATTATTTTGGCAAAGAAATTACCGATGCAATAGAAGTTTGTTCCCATTTTCATGAAATGGCAGAAAGTGGTAACCTAAGTGTAAGGCTAGATACCCACGGCGGACGTTATGCCGAATTTTTAGATTATGATTCATCGTATCAAATTATAGAAAAAAATGTTAAAAATGCGTTCCACAATTATAAAGATCAGGAACAGATACAATTTTTAACAGGAATGGGAGTATCCGCAGCTTCAATTTTTCATATGAGAGAACAACTGAACAAGCATAATTTTCATAAAGTTAAAATTGTAGCATCTTCAGGATTTAATTTAAAAAAATGTGCATTAATGGCAGATGTAAAGGCTCCTATTGATGTTATTGGCACTGGGTCTGTAATTCCACCTGTTTGGAGTGATACCTACGCCACAGCCGATATAATTTCATATAACAATACCCTCTCTGTTAAACAAGGCAGAGAATTTTTAATACAAGCATGGAACAAACATGAACAATAAAAAGCTAAATATAGCAATTTATCAAATGTATGCAGTAGTTGGTGATTTTACAAACAATGTAAAAAAAATCATAGCATTTATAGAAAAAAACAAAGATAAAGACCTAATAGTTTTGCCCGAACTAGCACTAACAGGCTATTCGCCTTTAGATGAATTACATACCCCTGAATTTCAAACTTTAGTTTTTACCTCTATTTATCAAATTAAAGAAGTTACACTTAATATAAAAGCTACGGTTATTCTTGGTACCCCATATTTTTTAGAGAATCAAATTCATAATGTGGCACTTGTTATAGCCAATAGCAAAATTATTGAAGTAATTTATAAGTCTAAATTTCCTAATAATGGTGTGTTTAATGAATCCCGCTATTTTACACCCCATGCTACTAAAAATACTGTAGTCATTAATGATGTTTGTATTGGCATTGGTATATGTGAAGATTTATGGCATCAAGATAAAATGCAAGAAATATGTAACCATAATATAGATATTTTAATTTCTATTAATGGTTCGGTGTTTGATAGCACTAAGGTAGCACAAAGATTAGCAGTGTGCAAAAATCTGTACAACTATAAAAATATCCCATTAATTTATTTGAATTTAGTTAGTGCTAATGACGATTTAATTTTTGATGGCTCATCTTTTATTTTAAATAATTTAGGTGAAAATTTAGGGCATCTAAAGCATGTAGAGGAAGATTCAGCCCATCTGGTTTATGAAAATAATACAATATCATCTATCACACAGTTAAATTGCCAAGAATATTCTAAAGAGGAACTAATTTATAAAGCATTAGTATTTGGCATTAAAGAATTTATTATAAATTCAGGGTTTAAAGGTGCATTAATTGGAATGTCTGGCGGAATTGATTCTACACTATGTGCAACCTTAGCAGTTGATGCTTTAGGGGTAGAAAATGTTATAGGTGTTGCCATGCCATCACAATATACTAGCCAATTATCTACAAGCATTATTGCCGATATTCAAAACAAATTAAATATAAATATTATTAATGTGCCGATAGATACAATATCAAGTTCTTATGAAGAATCTTTGCAAAAAGTTTTAAATTATAACAGCAATAATATTAGTGAAAATATTCAGTCTCGTATTCGTGGGCAAATTTTAATGAGTTTTTCTAGTTTTTACCCAAATTTTATGGTTTTAACTACGGGAAATAAGTCGGAACTTGCTACTGGATATTGCACTTTATATGGCGATACTTGTGGCGGATTTAATCCATTAAAAGACCTATATAAAACCCAAGTTTTTGCCCTATGTAAATATAGAAATAGTCATATTCCCACAAATAGTGTTTACCCTCACATGAATATTATTCCACAGGAAGCCATTACTAGAAAGCCATCGGCAGAATTAAAGCAAAATCAATTTGATGAAGATTCTTTAATGGAATATGAATTGTTAGATAGCATATTATACGCTATAATTGAAGAATACGCGCCATTAGATTATCTATATAAAAAATTTGATTCAACAAGTGTAAATAAGGTGCTAAATTTAATAAGAAAGTCTCATTTTAAAAGAGTACAAAGTGCAATAGGATTAAAAGTATCAACCCGTGCTTTTGGCAAAGACTATCAATATCCTTTAGCCCATAAGTTTATTAGAAAATAAAACAACAAAAATTAATAACCGAGGTCAAAAAATGAAAAAAAGAATACGTTTTGCTCCATCTCCTACAGGATATTTACATTTAGGCAATGCAAGAATGGCAACACTTAATAATTTTTTAGCCATTCAAGAAAATGCTGATTATATTCTTCGCATAGACGATACCGACTTTAAACGAGTAAAAGATGAATATATTGTAGCAATGAAAGAAGACCTAAAATGGTTGGGTATTTCATGGGTTGAAGAATTTAAACAGTCCGACCGCATTGCCACCTACGATGCCTTTGTTAATAAGCTTAAGCAAGAAGGTATAGTGTATGCTTGCTATGAAACCATAGAGGAATTAGATTATAAAAAAAAGTTACAGTTAGCAAAAGGTAAGCCTCCTATTTATGATAGATCTATGCTTAATTTAACCCAAGCAGAAAAAGAAAAATATGAGTTAGAAGGCAGAAAACCACATTATCGGTTAAAAATTACCCACGAAAATATTTCATGGATAGACTTAATTAAAGGCGAACTGCATTTTAAAGGTGAAAATATTAGCGACCCCGTAATTATTAGGGAAGATGGTAGCTATTTATATATTTTAACCTCGGTATTAGATGATGTTGACACAAATATTACCCATATTATTCGTGGTGAAGACCATGTGGTTAATACCGCATTACAAATTCAAATGTTTAAATATCTTAAGGCAGAAATACCTTATTTTGCCCATTTACCCCTTATTACAAATAACGAGGGGGAAGGATTTTCCAAACGTAGCGGTGCTTTATCTTTAGGTTCCTTACGTCGTGAGGGAATAACCCCATTGGCACTAAATAATTATTTATTTGCTTTGGGTTTGGGCGAACAAAATAAATTTTATAGCTCGGTAAAAGAAATAGCCGAAGTATTTAATTTACAAAATTACAATGGTGCGGCGGCTAAGTTTGATGAAAGCAAGCTACTAAAATTAAATTTAATATCTTTGCAAGCTATGGAATTTGCTAATGTTCAAGAGATGGTGAAAACCTATCTTAATATTAATATAGATTTAGATTTTTGGAATATCATGAAAACAAATATAGCCACTTTTCAAGATATTGCGGTGTGGCATAATATTTGTTATAACGATAACTTATTAACAGTTTGTGAAAATAAAGAGCTTATTCAACATAGCCTAAATACAATGCCAAAGGATTTTAATGAAGATACATGGAATTTATGGTTAAAAGATATTAAAGAGGCAAGTAAACTTACAGGAATGGCATTATTTCACCCACTTAGGCTCGCATTTAGTGGGCAAGATACAGGACCTGAGTTTAAAAATCTTATTATCTTAATTGGTAAAGATAGATTAGAAGCAAGGCTAAAAAAATTATTAGCATAATTGTATTATGCTATACATTTAAAATCTATTAGTTGTTATGACTTTCCTCAAAAAATTTTAATTTATTACAAGGAATATCAGCTTCTATAGTTTTATATTCTGCTTGAGAGTTATCTTCAGGCTGGTTAAATTGTATAATACAGGTGTCAAATTCAGTATCTAATAATGCATGTATTCTATTTTTATGAACTGTAGCACCTGTTATAACTGCACAACTAGATAAGCCAAGAAATAAAGATGCTAATAATAATATTTTTTTGTAAGTCATAATTTTCCTTTTGTTAAGATATTTTTATATTGTAGATATAAATCTTTAGTGAATACCCGAATACTTATTAAAAAACTCTTGAAGCTTGAATATTACCTTGTTTTTCTGGGTTGTTCTATCACCATTATCACCAAATAAAGATATCTAACAACACAGTACATTAAATGTTCTTAATTAAAACAATTCATTTACTAATTTACGTTTTTGTTCTTTTACAGTGCAACCTTGTTGTTCTTTATAAAGGTAAAACACATTAGACAAAGCTTCAGCTAAATATCCGTGCAACCGTTTTTTAGAATCTTCTATAGGAATAATACTTAAAACTTTAAACATAAATTCACAATATTCAAAAAATATGTCTTTTTTCATGATAAAAATATTGCCATAAGAAATAAATTTGTTTCTTGTATATAAAATTTCATTGAACGATGCATAATATGCAGGCATTTCATTTTTTATATATTAGGTTAATGTAGTTATTTCTAAACTTTCTCTATCTTTATACAAAGCATCGTAAACATTGCTGGTACCACAGCCCAATTTTGCCCAAATTAGAATATCTGTGTTGTTTAAATTGCGTTTAATATCTTCAGAGTTCATTAAAAGCATGTATTTCTTTACATTAACATAAGGAATAAATTTTAAACAATTTAACAATAAATATTTTAACCTAGTAGTACGATTCTTATTAAAATTAAATAATCGTCTATAGTGCATAAAACCTATATAATAAGGACTATTGAGTTTATCCATATTTTTCCAAGCCCAGTACATTGCAGTAAGCTCACAATAATGAGTATTTAATTTAGATATATTGTCTCCTGTATTATCACCAATCATATATTGTTGCATAGCTGTAGTTACTTGCTCAGTTGCATTATCTCTTACTACATGAATAGGAGTTAGAATATCACTATTAAAAAATAATTTTTTTGCCATATTATGATAAGGAACTAATATTTTTACCGAAATAGACATGACATAACCTTAATATTGTTTGTTAGAAGATATTTATTTATAACACAAAAGATAATTGATTACAATATTAATGCTGAATAAATAACTATATAAAGCATATTTATGCAAGCTATTATCGTTGTGCATTGCAATTTTACAATAGAATGAACACTTATTGTTTAAGCAGGCAAATTGCAAAAGCACTTACATGCGTCCTAAAAGTTATAATCATTCAGGCAAGAGTATTTAAAGTGTAATAGACATAAAAGATGTTTAGAATAAAGTGCTGGCAAAATATAACAGTTTAGAATGTTAAGAATGATTCTGTCATTGAAGCAACGATGATATGTAAAATTTTTGCACTGTATATAAGAAGCAGTACAACTAAGATAAACAAATACTTTATCATAATAACAATTAATGTTTTCTACAATATAGCAATAGTTGATATAGAAATGATATTTGGCTTAAATGCAAAATTAACAATATTTTGTAAGGATATTAAGTTATCTATTGTTTTAATAGTAGATAATGTATGATTTATATTCTAATATTAGATATGAAATTTTAATATTATATATTAAAAAGATATTTAGTAATTTTTTGGATTTATTTTAATTTTGATATTTTTTGAAATTCAGTTGACATT